>JBJTVM010000019.1:0-25734 GCA_046081205.1 Pseudanabaena sp.
ATGCTGACTAACAAGAAGAATTATTGAGAACCAGTAACGACCTTGAGTGGCTGCTGTTAGTCTAACAACTATACAAGCAACCAGAATTTTTTATTTAACAGGCAGTATTTTCAAAATGTACAATAAATCAACTAAAGATCCAGTAGTTGCCGCAGTTACAGCAGGTTTAGGTGCAGGTGCAGTTGCTTGTTTTAGCGTCAGCCAAGGACAAAATGTTCTTGTCGCGATCGGTGTAACTGCTTTTGCAACCACAGTTGCGCTAATTGTTGATCGCTTGTTTTTTAACTAAAATCAATACTCATCAATAAAATAATAGAGGCGTGCAAAACACGCCTCTATTATTTTGAAATAGTAAATTTATACGAAAGAACAAAATGGCGTAGCCATTTTGTTCTTTCAAAACGCTTACAGGTCTTGTTGTTAATTCACAGAGGTGTTGCCACACTTCTGTGAATTTGTATTACATCTATAGGAATAGCTAAAAAATTGAGTACTGAACTTAAAAAATTTGTAATGTGGGGCAGCTATTGCGATAACGTTCTGGACAAACGTGCGCCCTTTCGTCAAGCCCATCTTGATAACCTTAAGGCTTTGCATGAGTCGGGGACATTGCTTACAGTTGGACCTACTCAAGATGTGACCAAGGTCTTTGCCGTATATGTCACGACTGATATTGCAGCAGCAAGGAATTTAGTAGAGTCAGATCCCTATTGGCAAAATGGTATTTGGACAGATTATGAAATCCATGAGTGGATTCAGGTTTACTAAAGAATAAAGGGACGCAAAGCGTCCCTTTATTCTTTATTGTCTGTGTCTACATCTTCATTACTGGAACTAGCAAAAAAATGATTGAACAGAATTCTGCTAGTACCTGCAATCGGTGGTGCAACGATCGCGCCAACTACACCAAAAAGTTCGGCTCCCACAATAATTGAAAGCAAAAGCTCAAAGGGATCGAGATTCAAATAGGGAGCAACTAACCAAGGCTGCAGGATAAAGGCTTCGATCTGTTGCAGGGCAAAGCAAATAAATAGAGCGATCGCACCTCTGTTAAATTCCACACCCCATGCTGCGATAAAAATTGCGACTAGAGCCACTAGCCCACCAATATAAGGAATTAAATTGGCGATCGCCACCAATAGCCCTAAGGCTCCTGCATAGGGAATTCCAAAAAGAGAAAGTGTTAAATATGTGCAGAAGCCAAGCAGACTCGAAGTACCAACTCTACCCACCACATAGGCTCCTAGGCATCTAGAAATTGGGGGGATCAGAATTTCAACCTGTTGGCTAATTTCCTTAGAAAAAGGACGTAAGCACCTACGCACAAGACTATCGGAATTGATCACCATATAAGCGGCAATCAACATACTTAAAATCCCCACCCCGATCGCATTGAAAATTTGCAGGGTAAACACAAAGGTTTGACTCACAATATCTTTGCCAAAATTTTGGGCTTGGTCGATCAACGGCTGTGTCTGTAAAATGCGCCTGAGATCATCTTGGCTGAAATTGAACACTCCCCCCTTAGGCAATTGAATTTGCTCTAACAAATTTGGCAACTTAATAAAAAATTGCCCTAATTCTAAAATAATCTGCGGTGCAGGAGTGATCGCCAAAGTGATCCCTACCATTAAAAACAAGTAGAGAAGTACCACAGCCCATACACGATTTAAACCAATTTTCCATCGATTAACTTTAAGGCGAAAACTGGATATTTGCTCAACAATTGGAGCAATCGCTCCTGCTAAAAACATACTAGTTAGCAATAATTGCAATGTCTGTCGTAATTGAAAGGCAAGATAAATCGCAACAGCAATGATGACAATGCGCTTTAGGTATTTACTAAAAAAATTTTTGCCATTTAACACAGTGGGGTCTTATCTTCTAATTGGAATAGGGAGAGAACATCACTTCTGTCCGCCTCTACTTATAATTACCATAGCCAGCCACTCAACCACTAAAAATTTCATATGAACTATGGATACGAAGCGATCGCGATCGGGCGACGTATTTTATTAGAACTATTTCGCACATATCGTACTTTACTCCTATGGGTGATCTTTCCCATTTCCATGTTGTTACTAAACGGGTTTGTCTTAGCAGAAGGTTCAAAAATCACGACGGCTGAATCTTTTAAGCTAGCAGCACCAGCAACCTTAATCGGCTCAGCATTGTTTTTTAGTTGTTTGGGCGGCACGATGTCCACGATTGTATCCGAGCGTGAAAGCCTCACGATTAAGCGTTTATTAATTTCGCCAATCAATGGAATTTCATACTTTCTTGGTATTTTTTTTGCTTATGCAGCGATCGGGATTGGGCAAACCTTGATTATTTACACGATAGCCGCATTTTGGGAAGTACGTTTTAGTGGCTCGATCGCTTTGGGGATTTTCGTAATTTTGGCAAGTATTGGCTCCTACGTGGGAATGGGATTTGTATTAGCTACAAAATTTGCGCGCAAAGTCGAGGATGTCAACTCTTTGGTCGCAGGGGTGGGCGTGCCGCTATTAATTTTAGGTGGAGCCTTTTTCCCGACCACATTTTTATCCAAAGATTTACTTTTGATTACCCAATTTAATCCTGTTTATCATATGAGCGAAGCATTTACAGCCCTCTCCACTGATAGTAAAACGCTCACTAGCCCAGAGATGGTGCTACATATTCGATTTTTGATTGGCTTCTTTGTTGTGGCGATCGCTTCAGGTTGGTTTGCCTATAAACGAATGTTACAAACTGAAAGCCACCTATAAATAAAAAAAGAAAGAGCGCAAAGCGCTCTTTCTTTTTTTTGAGCATTAAGTTGCTATATTAGTCACTTCGATAAATTAATTAGGCAATAAATCCTTTAAAAATCACTTTATGCGTGAACTATATCCAGCGATCGAGCCATATAGACAGGGAATGCTCAAAGTTTCCAACTTGCATACTATTTATTTTGAAGAATCGGGAAATCCTCAAGGTAAGCCAGTGGTAATTTTGCATGGTGGACCTGGAGGAGGGAGTCAACCACTTTATCGCCAATATTTTCATCCTAACCTATGGCGGATTGTTCAATTTGATCAACGTGGCTGCGGTAAAAGCACCCCCCATGCCGAACTCACCGAAAACAACACATGGCATTTAGTCGAAGATATTGAAACTTTGCGTAAATACCTCAACATTGATTGCTGGGTTGTCTCTGGGGGCAGTTGGGGCAGCACTCTAGCTCTCGCCTATAGTGAAACCCATCCTGAATATTGCCAAGCACTAATTTTGAGGGGCATTTTTATGCTGAGGCGCAAAGAATTAGAGTGGTTTTACCAAGAGGGGGCAGGTTATTTTTTCCCTGAAGCTTGGGAACAATACGTTGAGCTAATTCCCATCGATGAGCGTCACGATATGATCGCTGCTTACTATCGCCGCCTCACTAGTGATGATCATCATATGCGATCGCAAGCAGCCCGTGCTTGGTCAGTTTGGGAAGCTAGTACTAGCAAGCTCATCCCAGACCTAGAACTCATAGCTCGCTTTGGCACAGAGGATTTCGCTGATGCATTTGCGAGACTCGAATGCCACTACTTTATGAACAGAGGCTTTTTTGCGTCAGAAATGCAACTTCTCGAAAATATTGATCGCATTCGACATATTCCCACAACTATCGTCCAAGGTCGTTATGATGTGGTCTGTCCAATGTTTACAGCTTGGGAACTGCATCAGGCTTTTTCCGAAGCTGAGTTTATCGTTGTGCCTGATGCAGGACACTCCATGACTGAGGTTGGCATTCGTAGCGCTTTAATTGAAGCGGGCGATCGCCTTGTTCTATAAAAAGTGAATTTAAAACAGTGAATTCAAAACCTGATACGTAGCTAGTTGTAGCAGGTGCAGACTAAGAACAACTAACGAGTAACATAATGTCGGAAAAGAAACAGGTAAAAACTAGCATTAGTATCATTACTCAGTTTTATCCACCAGACTATGCAGCAACTGGTCAGTTTGTATATGATTTAGCAGGGGCTTTGGCTCAAGAAGGATTTGAGGTAAGCGTGTTTACGGGGATGCCAGGATATGCATTCAGACAAACCAATGTCCAACATGAAGAGCTTGATAATGGTGTGTTTATAAGACGCACTGGCTCTATTCACCTCATGTCTAAGAGAATCCGCAACAAAATTTTTGGCAGTGTCTTATTCTTATTTCGATGCGTAGTTAAATTTCTGAGTAAAGACATTCGTGGTTCTCATCTTGTATTAACCTCTGCACCGCCATTTTTAGGACTAATTGGATGGCTTTACAATAAAGTTCTTGGCCATACCTATAGCTGCATTATTTATGACATTTATCCTGAAGTGGCAGTTCGCTTACAAGTAGTTGCCCATGATCATTGGATTGTTAAATTTTGGGAATTTGTCAATAGTAAGGTTTGGAATAGAGCTGAATCACTGATTGTTCTTAGTGAGCCCATGAAGCAACTCTTGATTGAAAAGCACCCCAATCTTGCGGATAAAATCTATGTTATTCATAGCTGGGCTGACCCCAAATTTATTACCCCACTTGCCAAATCAGAAAATTGGTTTGCCAAGCAATATGGATTAACTAATTGTTTTGTCGTACTTTATTCAGGCAATCTAGGACGTTGTCACGATACTAAAACCATACTCAAACGCGCTCAATTATTGATCAGTCGAACTAATATCAAATTTGTATTTATTGGTAATGGTGTAGGTTCACACATGATTAAACAGGCGATCGCTTCTGGACAGTTGCCCAACGCTTTACAATTGCCTTACCAAGATCGTGAGGTTCTACCATACTCATTAACAGCTTGCGATCTCTCGTTAGTAAGTATTTTGCCAAATGTCGGTGATACGATCGCCCCATCCAAAATGTATGGCATGTTAGCGGCTGGAAAACCTGTAGCAGTCATCTGTCCTACGGATAATTATTTGCGAGAAATTGTGGATGAGGGCAATTGTGGGGCTTGTTTTGAGAATGGTGATGCTCAAGGATTAGCCGATTATATTTGCTGGCTTGCGTCAAATCCTCAGTTCCAAGATAAACTTGGTAATAATGCCCGAAAATTACTAGAGCGACACTATACAATTGATCAAGCTATTCCCAAATACATCGACGCTCTGGGGCTAAGAGATCAACATACTACTTCAATTGAAGAAACCCAAATAAGCTTTTATAAAACCGAAAAAGTTGTATAGCGACATAAGCTGCTCGATATAGCTAGACGAAAAAGGCTTGTTCAATATAGGAATGTAAGCAAAAACTGTCTGAAGCAGTACGTCGGACTAGAGCCACGTCGAACCGACAGGAAAGTGCTGCTAGATGTGGATGTTTAACCAAAAATGTAGATGCAGCTTTAATGATCTTAGCTTGCTTTTTTGGGGTAATCGCAAGACTACCACCTTCATCCCAGTTACGATCGTTGCGGGTTTTGACCTCAATAAAGAGTAGCCATTGGCGATCGCAAGCAATCAAATCTAACTCTCCCCAACGACATCGCCATTGAGTTTCTAAAATTTTCCAACCATTAGATTGTAGGAGTTGGGCTACCAGCATCTCCCCGCGATCGCCTACTTTTTTTACCATAAACTTAATCTTATCCCAAAGCACCAAAATGCTAGGTATTCCTGAAAAGGAAAGGATTTATTGCAGTAAGGATGGGCGGCGCGAAGCGCCGCCCATCCTTACCTATTTAGCACTACCAAATGCTAAGCTATTTTATGCTTTTAAAACCCTTGCTGGGTTTGGGGTTTAATCCATAAAATTGCCACTACACTTTTATGGATTGGTATTAAGACTCCGCTATCATAAAGATTATGAAAACCACAGTTTTTACGTTACGCAATTTTACTTTTAAAGCCTTCTTTAAAGCCATAAGTACAATGATGTTGTGCTTAGCTTTAATATTGGCAAGTGCTCAGCCTGCTTTAGCAGACGTATATGTGAAAGCCTTTCTTCAAGGAGCTGACTTTTCGGAGCGATCGCTGATAGGCTATCAGTTTAACGAGTCCGATCTTCGGAATACATCATTTGTGAATGCTGACGCACAAGGAGTCAGCTTTTTCGCCGCAAATATGAAAGAGGCAAACCTGACAGGAGCAAACCTCAGCTATAGTACGCTTGATAATGCACGTCTTGACAAGGCAAATTTAACTAATGCCATCATTCAAGGCTCATTTGCTTATGGAACTTCTTTTAATAATGTGATTATTGATGGAGCCGACTTTACGGATGTGGATCTACGTCCGCCAATTCGTCAAAAACTCTGTTTATCCGCCAAAGGACAAAACCCTGTAACAGGAAGAATGACTCGTACAACTCTTGAGTGTGATTAGGTGAATGTGATTAGTCTAGAGACTATAAAACAGAAATAAGTGTCAATAAATTCTAATTTATGAGCTTAATGTCTTAACTTTACAGGGAATAGCTATATTTATATTAAGGTAACCTATCTTAGGGAGTATGATTCTCTGTGTGCATAGCACAGAATTTTTGGGAATTATTTTGAATAAATAGTTTGACTAACCTAAATAACTAATCTGTGTTAACAATACTTGTCCTGAGGATCGCTCTGCCTATCAGTGTATGCAGTTAAATGAAACTTCCAATGACCTATCAAGTGGCAGATTATTACAAAGAAGCTTATTGCCACAAAGCTTGCCTGCTTACCCTGGTCTAGATATTGCTGCGGAAGTATGGACAGCCGTAGATCTTGGTGGTGATTATTATCAGTTTTTAGAGCAATCAGGCACGCTAGCCATAGCGATTGCCGACTCCTCAGGCAAGTCAGTTGCTGGGGCAATTCATGCTGCTTTATTTAAAGGACAATTGGATGCCTATGGGCAGCAGGGGCGACTCCAAAATCCTGCGTCCATGTTGAATTCCTTAAACCAATTACTTTGCAAAAGCGGCACTGATGATGCGATCGCTTTTTGTTATGGTGCGCTTGATCTGGTTAACTATGAACTGCATTTGGGCAATGCTGGTATTCCAGGACCATTAATTTATCGAGCTGAGACTAATACCTGTGAAGAGGTCGTCAACCCGGCGATCGCTCTGGGGCGCTTTGATAGTGCTGCTTACAAAGCCACTTCGCGATCCCTCCATGAAGGTGATATTGCGATCTTTTTTAGTGATGGACTGTTTGAAGCAACCAGCCCATCGGGAGACGAATTTGGCAGATCGAAAGACAATAACATCTCACCATTACGTCAAACCATTATTAATCTGGCTCAATATTCAGCCATAGAGATTTTACAGGGCTTAAAAGCTGCTCTTGATAAATTTTCTGAACAGGACATACCTGATGACGATGTTTCCATCGTCGTGATCAAACTTAAACAAAAGATTCATTTTTCAGAACTACGTAACTGTCCGTATCTTGAGGCTTTACAAGCATGGCAACGATCCGAGGAAACTGATGAATCGGCTTTATTGCGAGGAACTCGGCTGGCTGAAGCTCTGGCTTGGTCTGAGGGACAGCCAGAACTATCTAGAATAGATCTCAACTTTTTGGAGGCTTCACAAAGAGTAAATGAGCGTGAACAAATGATGGCAGCACGTGCTGCTGATGCTGATCGTCTCGAAAAACTGAGCCAAGAACTCGAAAAAAGCCTAGATTCCGAACGTCGTCAGCGAGTAATTGCCGAGATGGGCGAAATTAACGAGAAAATAGTTGCTTACACTATTTCTTCAGAGGCTCTATTTCTCTCTAATAATCATATTGAAGCAATGATTGCAGGCGTAATTGGCGGAGTCCAACTTAAACGCCTTACAACTCAAGTTGACGAAAATACTCTTGAGAATCTACGTGCTAATACTCAAATTCGGGCGATTACTGCCCTTGAGCAAGTTGTCTATGGGACACATGAATATAATCGTCTCGAAGGACATGGATTTTGGGTTAATAAAGTTTGCTATTCTCGCGATGGTCGATTTATTGCTTCAGCTAGTAGCGATCGCACCATCAAAATTTGGGACGCATTAGGAGTTTTGCTCCAAACCTTAGCCAGTCATACAAATTGGGTAACTAGCGTTGCGTTTAGCCCCAATGGCAACCTATTGGTATCTGGTAGCCGCGACAATATGGTCAAGATTTGGAAACGTGATGAATCTACAGAAAAATTTGCTCCTCAACCGATCGCTACCCTCAGAGGTCATGAAGGTCCTGTTTTAGATGTATGCTTCAGCCATGACGGAGAGATGATCGCCTCAGCAAGCGAAGATACAACCGTAAGACTCTGGAAAAATGATGGCACTGTAATTCGGACTTTGCGCGGCGGTCATGATCGCTGGGTCACTTGTGTAGCTTTTCATCCCAATAGTAAATCCCTAGTATCAGGTAGTGCTGATCGCAATCTCATCATCTGGAATACTCTTGGTGTCCCAATCAGACATTTACGGGGGCATGACAGTTTTGTAGAGAGTGTTGCCTATGCGCCTAATGGTCTGGCAATTGTTTCTGGAAGCCGCGATCGCACCGTTAAAATGTGGGGCTCAGATGGAATATTACTGAAAACTTTTTATGGCCATTCTGACAAAGTATGGAGCGTCGCCTTTAGCCATGACAATCACACGATCGCTTCAAGTGGATTTGACCGCACAATTCGCGTTTGGGACATAGAACAGGGTTTGCAATATACCTTTCGAGGACATGGAGACGTTGTTCATAGTATTGCCTTTAGTCCCGATGGCAAAACTCTCGCATCAGCCAGCCGAGATACCACTGTCAAGCTATGGGCTATTCGTGGTACACCTCTAAGGACTTTGATGGGACATTCAGATGAAGTGTTTTCAGTTGCTGTCAGTCCTAACTCGAAATTTTTAGCTTCCACCTGTAAAGATAAAACAGTTAATCTATGGAATGCGAATGGCACACTTGAAGCGGTTTTGGAAGGACATAATGATAAGGTCAACTGTGTCACTTTCAGCCCAGATAGCTCTACCATACTGACCGCCGCCGCAGACGCGAGTATCAAAATCTGGAGAACTGATGGCACCTTAATCGATACTATCAGCGCCCATCGCGCAGAAATCTATAAAGTTGTCTATCGATGCGATGGTCAGGTTTTTGCTTCTTGTAGCGCTGATGGTACGGTGAGGGTATGGAGTGCTGACGGTAAATGGCTACAAACTCTCACAGGACACACTGCTGAGGTTTACAGTATCGATTTTGCCCCTGATGGCAGTATGCTCGCGTCAGCCAGTAAAGATAAGCTTATTAATCTTTGGAGTTGGGATGGCACTCTGCTCGGTACTTTAGACGGACATAGCGCTGAAGTCTATACTGTCTGCTTTAGTCCTAACGGTAAGATGATCGCTAGTGGCAGCATGGATCAAAGTGTGAAACTTTGGAGCATTGAGGGGCAATTAATTAAAACCTTAAATGGTCACAGTGCTGAAGTTACCAGTGTATGTTTTAGTCCTGACAGTAAGTCAATTGTGTCAGCTAGTGAAGACTCTACAATTCAGTTTTGGAGTGGCGAAGGTACGCTTTTGCGAACATTTAATGGGCATCAAGGGCCAGTGCGATGCGTTTGCTTTAGTCCAAATGGCAAAATTTTAGTTTCATCGGGTGAAGACCGTAAAATTATCATGTGGAATCTCGATCTTGAAAATCTGCTAATGCGTGGCTGCCAATGGTTGCAGGAATACTTAAAGACGAATATTAATGTTTCCGAAGAAGATAAACGGACTTGCTTAGGTGGCTGTGGCTGGCTCTACAAATATCTTAAATCTACCCCTCCTTCTTGATTTCAACAAAAAAGCCTCGCTTTGCGAGGCTTTTTTGTTGAGAATTTAAGAACTATTTCAAGATTTTGGTTACAACACCTGATCCAACAGTACGACCGCCTTCACGGATAGCGAAACGCATTTCATTTTCGATCGCGATGGGGTTAATCAATTCAACGGTCATCTTGATGCGATCACCAGGCATAACCATTTCAGCAGCACTACCGTCATCAGCAGTGAAGCTAGCAATAGTTCCAGTTACGTCAGTTGTACGTACATAGAACTGAGGACGATAACCAGGGAAGAAAGGAGTCTTTCGACCACCTTCTTTCTCAGTCAAGATATATACCTGACCTTCAAACTCGGTGTGAGGATTGATGGACTTAGGCTTAGCCAAAACCATGCCACGCTCAATGTCAGTTTTTTGAATACCTCGGAGTAAAAGACCTGCATTGTCGCCAGCCAAACCTTCTTCCAAGCTCTTCTTAAACATTTCGATACCAGTAACTGTGGTAGTACGAGTATCGCCAAGACCAACGAGTTCAACAACATCGCCAACCTTAACTTTTCCACGCTCAATACGACCAGTAGCAACTGTACCGCGACCAGTGATAGAGAATACATCCTCTACTGCCATCAAAAAGTCTTTGTCTACAGCACGCTCAGGAGTAGGAATGAAAGAGTCAACGGAATCCATCAAAGCCCAAATCTTATCAACCCATGGGTTTTCACCACGTTGGGTCTTAGGAGTAGCGGTCATTTGCTCAACTGCTTTCAATGCAGAACCACGGGTGATGGGAATATTGTCGCCATCAAAGTCGTAGGAAGATAGCAGTTCACGAACTTCAAGTTCAACAAGTTCAACTAGCTCCTCTTCACCTTCCATTTGATCTTCTTTATTCAAGAAAACTACTAGGTTAGGTACACCTACCTGACGAGCAAGTAAAATATGTTCACGAGTTTGAGGCTCAGGACCATCAGCAGCAGATACCAGCAAAATTGCACCATCCATCTGAGCAGCACCAGTGATCATGTTCTTAACATAGTCAGCATGACCTGGGCAGTCAACGTGAGCATAGTGACGCTCAGTTGTTTGATATTCAACGTGAGCAGTATTGATGGTAATACCACGAGCTTTTTCTTCAGGAGCAGCATCAATTTGGTCGTATGCCTTAGCTGTTGCCTGACCTGCTGCGGCAAGAGACATGGTAATTGCAGCAGTTAACGTCGTTTTACCGTGGTCAACGTGACCGATAGTCCCAATGTTAACGTGGGGCTTGGTTCTCTCAAATTTAGCGCATGCCATTTTTTCGTAATTATCCTTAAATTTAGTAATTGTTACTCTAATGTATAGAGCATTTTCGGTAGTTATTACTCTAGTTTATAGAGTATTGGTTGAGTATTTTTTAAGGGCTACTCTTTTTTGCCCTTATTTTTGGCAATGATGGCTTCGGCCACATTCTTAGGTACTTCTTCATAATGGCTAAATTCCATCGAGAAGCTTGCTCTACCCTGAGTTGACGAGCGTAGGTCAGTAGAATAACCAAACATCTCAGACAAAGGAACCCTTGCTTCAACCTTTTTGCCAGAAGGAGTATCGTCCATACCTGCAATGTTGCCACGACGACGGCTAAGGTCACCGATGACATCACCCATGTAGTCCTCAGGCGTTTCTACTTCAACCTTCATTACAGGTTCAAGCAAAACAGGATTAGCCTTCATTACAGCTTCCTTAATTGCCATAGAGCCAGCAATTTTGAAAGCCATTTCTGAAGAGTCCACGTCATGGAAAGAACCATGAACGAGGGTTGCTCTCACGTCAATCAAAGGATAACCAGCAAGAATACCCGATTCACAAGCTTCCTTCATACCCTGTTCTGAAGGTTTGATGAATTCCTTAGGAATAACACCACCAACAATCTTTGATACGAATTCAAATCCTGTACCTGGCTCGGTAGGTTCTAAATTGATCACAACGTGACCATATTGTCCCTTACCACCGCTCTGACGTGCAAACTTACCTTCAATATCATTGACGGTCTTGCGAATAGTTTCGCGATAGGCTACTTGAGGAGCGCCCACATTAGCTTCAACGTTGAACTCACGCTTCATCCGATCAACAAGAATCTCAAGATGCAGTTCACCCATACCAGAGATAATTGTTTGATTGGTCTCTGGGTCGGTCATCACGCGGAAGGTCGGATCTTCTTCAGAAAGAGATTGTAAAGCCTTGGATAATTTTTCCATATCCTGCTTCGTTTTTGGCTCAACAGCTACGGAAATGACAGGCTCAGGAATAAATAAAGTCTCCAATACAATTGGCGAAGTGTCTTCACAAAGTGTATCGCCCGTGAAGGTATCTTTAAGCCCTAATACTGCACCAAGATCGCCTGCTCTGAGTTCGTCAACTTCTTGGCGATCATCAGCCTTCAATACAATCAGGCGAGAAATACGTTCCTTCTTATTTTTGCTAGAGTTCAGAGCATAGGAACCTTTTTTCAAGATGCCAGAATAAACTCGCACAAAGGTAAGACGACCATAGGGATCAGACATAATCTTGAAGGCAAGGGCTGACATTGCTGCATCATCCTTAGCTTCACGAATAGCTTCCTCACCGTTAGGTAGCAAACCTGAAACTGGTTTGACATCACTAGGAGAAGGGAGGTAGTCGATAACAGCATCTAGTAATAGCTGTACACCTTTGTTTTTGAAAGCAGAACCACAAGTCATGGGAACAATTTTGCCACTTAAGGTTCCTTTTCGCAGACCGTCTCTAACTTCATCTTCGGTAAGTTCTTCACCTTCAAGATATTTTTCCATCAGGACATCATCAGAATCAGCCACTGACTCAAGAAGATTGCTACGCCAGTCATTGGCAAGATCTGTTAAATCAGCAGGAATATCTACTTCGTCAATATCCTTGCCTATTTCATCTTTATAGATATAGGCTTTCATTTTGACAAGATCAATAATGCCAACTAGTTCTGCTTCACTACCGATTGGTAATTGTATAGGAACAGCATTAGAACCAAATCGTCCCCGAATCTGCTCTCTTACGCGCAAAAAGTTCGCACCCATGCGATCCATTTTGTTAACGAATACAAGGCGAGGTACTTTATAGCGATCTGCTTGTCTCCATACAGTTTCAGACTGAGGTTGCACACCACCAACAGCACAGAAAACTGCGACTACACCATCAAGTACACGCATGGAACGCTCAACTTCGATGGTGAAGTCTACGTGTCCAGGAGTATCAATGATATTAATACGGTGGTCTTTCCAACTGGTACTGATCGCAGCAGCAGTAATTGTAATGCCACGTTCGCGTTCTTGCGCCATCCAATCTGTCGTTGCGGTTCCATCATGGACTTCACCTATTTTGTGAACAACGCCAGAATAAAACAGGATACGCTCTGTAGTTGTGGTTTTACCGGCATCAATATGCGCCGCAATACCTATATTGCGTACCTTATCTAAGGCAATAGAGCGTTCCACAATAGTTTCCTCGTGTTTATCAGGAATTGAGAATTTATATTAAGAATAGTATAGCTAGGTAATCGATGATTTGATAGCGCTAATAACGGTAGTGGGCAAATGCTTTATTTGCTTCTGCCATTTTGTGAGTTTCTTCACGCTTACGGATGGTTTGACCAGTCTCATTAGCGGCATCCATCAACTCATTGGCTAGTTTGGTAATCATGCTACGTCCAGCACGACCACGAGAATATTGAACTAACCAGCGTAGGGCGAGAGCCACACCACGATCGGTACGAACCTCCATAGGGACTTGGTAAGTAGCACCACCAACACGACGAGCTTTAACTTCTACAAGTGGAGTCGCGTTACGAATTGCACGGTCAAACACCTCTAATGGTGGATTACCTGTACGTTCGCCGATGGTATCAAGAGCTTTGTAAACAATGCGTGAGGCTACAGAATGCTTACCACGTGACATTACACGGCGGATTAGCATACTAATAAGACGGCTGTTGTAAACCGAATCTGGAGGAGTTATGCGCTTTGAAGCTTTTGTTCTACGGGACATTGCGGTACTAAATTCACCTTATTAAATGAATTGCTAATTTTACTAAATGGCTACTAAGTAGCCTTTTTATAGATGATTCTTACTTTTTCTTCTTGCCAGTGCTTGCTGCTGGGGCTTGACCTGGCTTGGGTCGCTTAGCACCATATTTAGAGCGCCCTTGCTTACGATCCTTTACACCTGAAGTATCGAGAGTGCCACGGATAATGTGATAACGCACACCTGGCAAATCCTTTACACGACCGCCTCTAATCATCACAACGGAATGTTCTTGGAGGTTATGCCCAATCCCAGGGATGTATGCAGTGACTTCAAAGCCAGAAGTCAGGCGTACCCGTGCCACTTTTCTAAGTGCAGAGTTGGGCTTTTTGGGTGTTGTAGTGTAGACGCGCGTACATACTCCCCTGCGTTGAGGACAACTTTTTAGGGCGGGAGATTTTGTTTTGGTGTTTATGGTTTGGCGCTCACTGCGGATGAGCTGTTGGATCGTGGGCATAAGTGATGATTCGGTATATCTGCGGCTGTGTATTCTAGTCAACAGCACATAATTATAACAAAGTGGATCTCACAAAGTCAATTGTCAAAACAATTGTTACAGCTTTATGAGCTTTGTTAGAGTTATCTCGGCTGCGGCGATCGCTATCTTTAATTTAGAAATAATTAAAGACAGTATATATAGCGCTTTTTAATCAAGCGAGTTACAAGAGTTAGGTTCCTCACCTTCGGCGAGGAACCTAACAAACAAAAGGTAATGTAAGCAAACCTAGCGATAATTTACAATTCGGGCAAATCCTGCTGGATCAAGGCTTGCTCCGCCAACTAGCACGCCATCAATTTCGGGTTGCGCCATGATTTCATCAATGTTATCAGCCTTGACAGAACCACCATACTGAATTGTGATGTTAGGGTTTGCTAGCTTACTGCGAATGAGTCCAATCACGCGATTGGCTTCGCTGGATTCGCAAGTGTCTCCAGTCCCAATCGCCCAAATTGGTTCGTAGGCAATAATTAGATTGTTTTGATCAACACCAACTAAATCGGCTGCTAGTTGTGAAAATATCCAAGACTCTGTCTCGTTTGCGTCGCGTTGTTGCTTGCTTTCACCAACACAGAGAATGGGAGTTAGTCCATGCTCTTGTGCAGCTTTTAATCGATTGTTTACAGTTTCATCAGTTTCACCAAAAAGCTGACGACGCTCACTATGTCCGATAATTACATATTTGATGCCAAGCTCAACTAGCATCGGTGCAGAAATTTCACCTGTAAACGCGCCATTTGTTGACCAATGGACATTTTGCGCGCCAATACTCAGGTTTGCTTGACCGATCGCTGGCAGAACTGTTTGTAGAATCGCCAGATTTGTATATGGTACGCAAATAAGGATTTGCTGATCGGCGATCGCCGCTTGGGGGGCGGTAGCTTTGAGATGGGCAGGAAATTCCGAGAAAAATGTTTTGGCTTCAGACTGGGTTTTATACATTTTCCAGTTGCCAGCGATAACGATCTTACGCAATGCTCGTTTACCCCTGAGTTAGGATTATGGAAATTATGAATTGCTGTTTATTTTACCGAAAGATGGATCATTCACAGCAAAGCTATTGTATTGCAACATCTAGATACCCCTCTCAAAACTCAATGAGTCTAGCAGAAGGCTGCTAGACTCATGTCTTAAAATAATTCAATTAGTTATCTACTAGAGGTTTAACTGGACGTGTTCGATATTGATAAACTATGCGCTGTAGCCCTTAATTTTTAAGCTAAATCAGTTTGTCTCTCTTGTCACAATGCTAGGTCAAAACCTAAAGATACATAGAACAAAATAGTAAGAGACCTTAATTATAATACAGGCTATCGGAGCTATCAAAACTACACCGATCTTTAGAATAGACACTGCCCCGTAAAGATCGAAGAATCGTGGGGAGCAACAAAGCGTCAATCCGACTTTGACTTTTAACTCTTTCTATTTGCTTATCCTCCTTTTTTAATGAAAAGGTTGCTTTAAATTTCAAGCTGGGTTTGCGTTTGGATTGAGTTGCCTTATCTCTTGTGCCATGAATATAGATTAACTCAGGTAGTGTTACAAAGTGCTATTTCTTTACATAAATTCATGGTTTTGTGAATTACCCAAAACTAAAGATTAAACAGCACCTGCAAACGATATTTATAGCAATGAAAGTTTTGCTTAAGACATAAAACCAAAATAAATAAAGACGGTGCTTCGCACCGTCTTTATTTATTTTGAACTAAGGGGGTAAATACCCCACCGCTCTGCGGTGTGAATGTATTCTAGTCGAAAAGAATTTGATACGCCGTTTACTTTAGGCGGGGTGATTTATTAAGTACAAATACTGAATTTACAATACGAGAATTTATTCTAAAAAACTCAATGAGTCTAGCAGAAGGCTGCCAGACTCATGTTTGATTATAATTCAATTGATTGTCGTACTAGAGGTTTGCTAATGCGTGTTAGGTATTGATTAACTATGCGCTGTAGCCTTTATTCTTGAACTACATAAGTTTGTCTCATTTACTGCCACCACTAGGTTATAACCTAAACAAATAATGCAAAAATTTAAGAGACCATAATTATAATGTAGGCTATCGAAGCAATCAAAACTACACCGATCTTTGGAATAAGCACTGCCCTATAAAGATCTAAAAATTGTGGGTAGAAATAAAGAGCCAATCCGGTTTGGCTTTTAACTCTTTCTCTTGCTTCTTCCTACCATTGAAAGCTTAATTTTCAATAGGTAAAATGTAACTGCATTTGAATTGAGTTACTTTGTCTCTTGTGCCATGTATATACATTAGCTCAGAAAGTATTTCACGATACTAATTGTTTACATAAATTTATGAGCTTGTGAGTTGGGGAAATGGTGAAAATCTGGAAGGGAGATTGGCGAGTTGTCGTTAGGGTTCTGCCTTACCACTTTTGTGATTGTCATTTGTTAAGCTATGTATACTAAATACTTTACTTAGCATTGCCAAGACTTTTACTATGCTGCAACAAGCTTCCCGTTATACGACGAATTGGGTAGATACAGTTAATAAGGTCAAAGCTGAAGTATGGAATATTCTTGCGAAACCTTTGGCGACTCCTTTTTTTGAATGGGAATGGTTGTCGAATCTGGAATCTTCAGGTTGCGCGATCGCGCAGCAGGGGTGGCTACCTAGTCATTTACTGGTGTGGCAGGGCGATGTATTAGTGGCGGCTGCGCCTCTGTATTTGAAGGGGCATAGTCAAGGTGAGTTTGTATTTGACCATCAATGGGCGGATTTGTCCTATCGATTAGGAATTGAGTACTATCCGAAGCTATTGGGGATGGCTCCCTTTACGCCTGCGGTGGGTTATCGTTTTTTGGTGCATCCTGATTTGAATGATAATTCCATCGAATTATCAAAAATCTATGACTTAATGCTCGCTGAGATTGATCGCCTTTGTGACAAACATCAAATGTCGGGCTGCAACTTTTTATATGTCGATCCGAGATGGAAGCATGAGCTAGAGTCCCGAGGTTTTACAACTTGGATGCACCATAGTTATGTTTGGGAAAATCAAGAGTTCGCGGATTTTGATGATTACCTCAAAAATTTCAATGCGAATCAGCGCCGCAATATTAAGCGAGAGCGCAAGTCAGTCGAAAGCACAGGAATTACAATGCGTGTCTATACGGGTGAGGAGATTCCGCATTATTTCTATGGCTATATGTATGAGCTATACAACGATCATTGCAATAAGTTCTGGGGTGGCAGTAAGTACTTAAATCGCAAGTTTTTTGAAAGTCTCGCCCATAGCTTTCGCGATCGCCTTGTGTTTGTGGCAGGTGAGATCGAAGATTACCCTAAACCTGTCGGGATGTCTTTCTGCATTCGTAAGGATGATCAATTGTTCGGGCGTTATTGGGGTTGTGTGCAAGAAATTGATTGCTTGCACTTTAATGCTTGCTATTACAAGCCAATCGAATGGGCGATCGCACAGGGAATTAAACGCTTTGATCCAGGGGCAGGTGGTCAGCACAAGAAGCGACGCGGATTTCCTGCGACACCAAATTACAGTTTGCACCGCTTTTATCGCGATCGGCTCAAGCAAATTCTGGTTCCTTATATCGGCGAGATAAATACTTACGAGGCTAGGCAAATTCAAGCAATTAACAACGAACTACCCTTTGATTTTGCGCCACCAGATCTTCGTGTTTAAAGTGCCCATAGCAACTTTAAAAAGTTCATCGTTGAGGCAAAAGCTACTTTTCTTACACTCGAATAAATATAACAATATTGTGATTTAATAGGCTAAAATTATTTTAAGTGACGAGTGTGCCGAAAACGCAAGTTGTTTTCTATCAAGATGAAAATGGCACTGCTCCTGTTTTGGAGTGGTTGAAAGCCATGATCAAGAAAGACCGTAAAGGCTATGCAAATTGTGTGGCTAAAATTCGGCAACTTGCCAGTACTGGCTATGAATTGCGAAGACCCGCAGCAGATTATTTGCGCAATGGAATCTATGAACTGCGGGCTAAGCATATTCACATTCAGTATCGCATCCTGTACTTTTTTGATGGTCAAAATATTGCAATTCTCGCTCATGCAATTACTAAAGATACAGATCGAGTTCCCATTGTAGATATTGAGAGAGCGATTGAACGTAAGCGTCAGTTTGAGGAGAATCCAAATGTTCATACTTATCAAGAGGATTTAGATAATGGCAAAGACTAGTGATGCCCTCAAAATTATTGATAATTTGACTAGCAACGATCCTGAACTTGAGGATTTAGTAAGGGAAGCTTCGCTTAATGCCGTAGTGGCTCAACTTATCTATGAGGCAAGAACTGCAAGAGGATTGACTCAAAAGGAACTTGCTGATCGCATTGGTACGAAGCAATCAGCGATCGCTAGACTTGAGGATGCTGATTATGCTGGGCATTCGCTGTCAATGTTGCAAAAGATTGCTGGTGCGCTTAATCAAAGAGTTGAGATTAAGTTTTCAGAAATTGAGCTTGAGACAAGTGTGGTGTAGCGATCGCATTTCATATCAATAAAGTAGCGATCACCCAGCCTAAAGAAACCTTTACAAGACAATAGTTTAACGTCAATTTAATTGATATTAATTAGTTATACTGAAAACATTCAGTCGCGAGGGTAAAGCGATGATCCAGACTTTAGCTAAGGCAGAAAACCAATATCTTGTTAAATGGGCTGTCACTTGGGAGCAGTTTAAAACTTTGCAATCCGCCTTTGATGAAATCGGTGGAGTGAGGATGACTTATTGTGAAGGAGAACTAGAGATAATGGGTATTGGGTTGCAGCATGAAATGATATCCAGTCTGCTAGGACTCTTGTTAGGCTATTACTTTGTACTCAAACGTATCCGCTTTACATCAACAGGTGCTTATACTCAAAAAATTGAACCTAATCTTGAGTTTCAGGCGGATTTGTCCTTTTCTTTTGGTAATGATCCTGCCAAGACTGACCTATGTGTTGAAATCGTTGTTACTAGTGGAAGTGTTAAAAAGCTAAGAAAATATCAACTAAGGGGTATTCCAGAGGTTTGGTTTTGGGTAGAAGGCAAAATTAGTATTTATCGCTTAGTTGAAGATGAGTATGTACAAAGCGATCGCAGTGAATGGCTGCCTGAGTTAGACGTTGAACATTTAGAGCAATGTTTGTTAATGGATTCGCAATTGGATGCAATGACAGCCTTTGCGGAAAAGTATGCTTAAAAAGATATTTCTAAAAAAAGAGACTCGCATTGCGAGTCTCTTTTTTTAGGTGTATTTGGTAGTGTAGCTGCGGGCGATCGCATCGCATCGCTCGTTATCAGGATCGCCAGAATGTCCCTCTACCCAATGCCATCGAATATTTGATGTATTGAGAGGATCGAGTTGCTGCCAAAATTCTTGATTTTTGACGGGCTTATTGTCCTTGGTTTGCCAGCCATTCTTCTTCCAGCCTTTAATCCATTTGGTAATCCCATCAAGGACATATTTACTATCGGTATAGAGATCGACAGGAGTGGATTGTTTGTGAATGGCGAGAAATTCTAAGGCAGCGATCGCACCTTGTAGTTCCATTTGATTATTCGTGGTTTCGCGCTGCCCACCACCAAGCTCTTTGGTACTACCATCAGAAAAGTGAACAACTACACCCCAACCACCTGGCCCTGGATTTTTGGAACAAGCACCATCAGTATGGATACTAATAATTTTTGATGTTCCTGCATCTTCAGTCTTAGATTTTGGGCTTACGGGTTTAGTGTCAGCGCTAGATTCAGTTTCAATAGCTGTTGCTAGCTTTGTCTGAGTGGTTTTAGTGGCATTTGCTGTTAGTAATTGAGAACGCGATCGCACAATTTCTACAGCGACGGAGCCTAGGAAATTGGGAATTGGTGGATGCTTGATTATTTTCACTTCGACCTGTGCAATTTTGGAATCTTCAAGAAGGCTGTCTGCGATCGCGCCGACCAATCTCTCAATCAGTTTAAATTTCTGGGTCTGAATTAAATTTTCAATCTTACGAATACAGGAAATATAGTTAACTGTATCTTCAATTTCATCGCTCTGAGTAGATTGCTCAAAATCGACCCAGAGGGTTGCATCTACCTCAAACCATTGCCCTAATACATTTTCTTCAGGGAGATAACCTATATATCCATAGGCTCTGACCCCTTTGAGATAAATTTTGTTGAAGTTTTTGCTTGTTGTCATGGATTTCTAGTGTTGATAATTGATGTTGGTATAAAACCCAAGAAGTGAGTGACGACACTTTGTGCCACCACTCACTTCTTGGGTTTGGGTTTGTCTTACAGCGCTTAGACATGAAGTGTTAGAAAATTTCTAGACTGTGGTTTTGGGGATGTTTAATTGGGCTGTTTAAAATGGTGGCATTTCGAGAGCGATCGCGCCTAACTTCCCTTTACGAAAGTCGTATAAAATTAGTCTTGCAACTTTATCTAAATCCCCTTGAAACTTATTTAAAGCTGCGACTTCATGAATATATTCAATCCCTGAGGTTACAGTTGCTGGATCAATTTCATAACGACTGCTCAGGTTGGCATTTAACTTAATCAACAATTCTACTGCTTCCGCCGCCACTAATACATTGTCATAGGCTGCCTGGCCAATATCATCGCAAATGGCAAGCTTCAACGCCGCATCTTGATCATGGAGTAAAGGTGGAATCACCCCAGGGGTATCAAGCAACTCGATCTCATCAGAAATTCTGATCCAACGTAACTGGCGAGTAACTCCCGGTTTATTGGCACTAGCAACCACTTTTTTCTTAAGCAACCGATTGATCAGTGCTGATTTGCCGACATTGGGGAACCCGACTACTACAGCCCGCACAGGACGCGGTAGCATTCCTCGTCCTCTTCTGCGCTCGTTGACCTTTTCGCCCGCAACTTGTGCTGCCTTGAGCAGATCCACCATGCCTTTGCCAGCCTGTGCATCGGTGAAATATGCCATGCGCTCTTGCTCGGTAAACCAACGTATCCATTGCGTTTTTACCGTCGAGGAAATGGCATCAATGCGATTGCATACTAAAATATGTGACTTTCCCTCCACCCATTTTTCAATTTTTGGGTGCTTACTAGACATCAAAATGCGCGAATCTCGCACCTCAATGACCACGTCCACCAATTTTAGTTGTTCTAGCAACTGCTTTTCAGCTTTGGCGATATGACCCGGATACCATTGAATTAGGCTTGCCATAGGAAAAAATATGGAGAGAAAGTATCTTTAACTATATACTGCTGCTAAGATATTAAGAAATATTAAGACCGACTTTTAATAAAAATCATGATCAAGCCCACCCTGCATAGTTTTGCTCGGAGATTCGCTCAGAGATTTGGCGCGATCGCGATCGCCATATTTCTTCCCTTGGCGATCGCCTTTACCCATATTCCATCGGCTCAAGCCTTTGATGCGCCAGAGCTATTGCCTGAAAAGTATACGAACGTGATTGATTTGGGACGATTTTTGACTGATTCTGAAGAATTAGCCCTAGATCAAAAGTTGACAAAATTTGAAGAACAAACAGGCTGGAAACTACGTGTTCTTACTCAAGTTGATCGCACCCCAGGGCGTGCGGTTAAAGAATTTTGGGGATTAGATGATAGTAGTGTGATGTTAGTCGCAGATGCACGCGGACGTAACTTGCTTAATTTTAGTGTTGGCGATGCTGTCTATCCATTGCTATCTCGGAGTTTTTGGATTGAGTTGCAATCGCGGTATGGCAACCAATTCTATGTACGCGAGCAGGGTTATGACCAATCAATTTTGTCAGCTATTGATGCGATCGCTACCTGTCTGGATCAAGATGGCTGCGCTGTGGTTCCTGGCATTCCCCAAGAGCAGTGGATTCTCACTTTGATTACTTCCATTGTTGGGGGTGTCGTATTTGGATTTGCGGGACACCCACGGAAAGAAGGGGAAATTTTTGCTTGGAAATGGGCGCTAATTTTTACCCCACTTTGGGGCATGTTGTTTATTTCTTTTGGTCTGGGACCAGTACTAACACGCACGAGCGAATGGGTTCCCGTTGTTCGCAATGTGGCGGGTTTTGTCGGTGGTGCTGTAGTTGCCTATCTAATTCCTTCTCCAACTCGAGTAACAGCATCCCCTGATGCAAGGTAGAAAATGTCAATTGGACGACAGCAAAGAACAGTAAAAACTCTGAGCGTTTCTTCCCATTATTTGCCATTTGGGGCATGCTTCGCACGCCCCAAATGGCGATATCGAACTCACGTTAAGAAATGAGGAGAAATTAGGATCGCTTTTTTTATTTTTTGAGAACTATTCTATTTTTTGAGAACTATTCCTAAAATCACTAGAATTGTGCCGATCGCTAAACAAGCAATTTCACCATAGAGAAACCCCTTAACAGCACTTGCTGTGGACTTGGCGAGTTCCTCCTCACTCTTGAGAGAAATAATAAACTTCTTGTCAGACTGAATCGGTTTCCGCAAAGTGACTTGCCCGCCGTCATCAGCCGCCGTGCCAATTACTAAAACCTCGCGATCGCATGGCAAAATTGATTCTGTATAACGATAACCTAGCGTCCGTCTACCACCGCCCATACCCGCCCCAATCGCCAAACTAAAGCCTCCAAAAGATATCGATGAGCTATTAAAATTTTCTTGGCGAAACTCATTTAATATTTGGACTGTCTCAATATTTCCCCCATCAGGACTTACCACCAATTCTCCAGAATGATCTTGCAAAGTAAAGGGAATTGACTGACTGTTACTCGATACTGTCTCAGAATTGCGACGGGTTTCAGTACGGGTCTTGCCTTCACTATCTGTGGTGGTTTGCTGCTCTTCATATTCCCTGACAACGCGCATTGTGTAATGCACACAGGGTTCTTGCTTAAGCTCAGAGATTAAAGGGCGATCGCTGCGGACGATACCACGAACCTTCACATATTCTCGTAAATTTCCACCACCAATCTCTCCTGCAATTTCACTAGCAATCTGTTGTAACTCCCCAACTGTTGAGGCTGTTGCTAATTTAATACTTTGTAGTTTTGTACTGTAATTTTTTTGGACAAAAAATAGAATGATACCGATTACGATCAGAATGCCGCCAAATATTGCCATAATTTTTGTGTTGACTACACACCTTTGTTCTATGGCTTAAAGCTAGCATGGGTTATGGCAGTTTGAGATTAAGTATTCAGGAAGTGGTGCTAAATAGGTAAGGATAGGCGGCGCGAAGCACCGCCTATCCTTACCAAAAATTTTTAGGACTACCACACTTAGGGGGATACAGAGATTAGAGAAGCATTGTAAGGTTTAAATGTAGTGCAATTCAACCAAAACTCAACCTTAATCAAAAAACTATGGTTTCTATATCTCCTAGCAATAGCGCTCTCAATTTAGATATCGCCAAAGCGATCGCCAAGCAACGCGCTTTTTTTGCCACAGGTAAAACCAAAGATTATAACTTTCGAGTAGCTCAGCTAAATAAGCTGTCACAACTGATCAAAGAGCATGAACAGCTAATTCTTGATGCTGTATATGCTGACTTACGTAAACCTGCGATCGAGGCTTTTGGGAGTGAGATTTTAGTTACCCTCTCTGAGATTAAATTTGTTCTCAAAAATCTTAAAGCTTGGATGAAGCCCCAAAAGGTAGGGACTCCTATCAACTTATTTCCTAGTTCTAGTTATATTTACACTGAACCTCTGGGCGTAGTTTTGATTGTTGCTCCTTGGAACTATCCTTTTGCTCTCACCATCCAACCTCTGATTGGGGCGATCGCCGCAGGAAATTGTGCCATCCTCAAGCCTTCAGAACATACGCCGCATACTTCCCAAGCGATCGCCAAGATCATTAACGATAACTTCGATCCTAATTTTATAATCGCCATCGAAGGCGGTATCGAAACCAATCAAGCTTTACTTGCCGAGAAATTTGACCATATCTTCTTTACAGGAGGAACTGCGATCGGCACAATTGTCATGGAAGCGGCAGCAAAGCATCTAACTCCTGTCACCCTAGAACTTGGCGGTAAAAGTCCTTGCATTGTTGACGAGAACTGCGATTTAGAAATTACGGCGAAGCGGATTGTCTGGGGTAAGTTCTATAATGCTGGACAGACCTGTGTTGCGCCTGACTACCTATTAGTTCAGAAGAACGTTAAGTCTGCACTCATTGAGAAGTTAGTCACCCATGTAAAAGCCTTCTTCGGAGAGAATCCTCAAAAAAGCCCCGACTTGGCTCGTATCGTCAATGATCGCCAATTTGATCGCCTCGTGGGGTTACTAGACGAAGGCAAAGTGCTAATCGGTGGTAACAGCGATAAAAGCGATCGCTTTATTGCACCGACTCTAATTGAGGCAGTGTCTCCTAATTCCAAAATCATGGCTGAGGAAATCTTTGGCCCAATCTTGCCGATTTTGGAATATGACCAACTTTCAGAAGCGATCGCCTTTATTAATGCTCACCCTAAACCACTGGCTTTGTATTTCTTCTCTAGCAATAAACAAAATCAAGAGCGCATTCTCCAAGAGACATCCTACGGTGGAGGCTGTTTCAACGATATCATTATGCATTTAGGTAATCCCGAACTTCCCTTCGGCGGTGTGGGTTATAGCGGTATGGGTAGCTATCACGGCAAGGCAAGTTTTGATACATTCTCTCATCGTAAGAGTGTACTCAAAAATTCTTTTCGCTTCGATCTCAAATGGCGCTATCCCCCCTACACAATGACTCTTGACAACTTAAAGAAATTCATCAATTAGTTTATTAAAAGCCACAATTTATCAGGGTTTTGAATAAATCTGCTTTCGTCGAGATAACCAGTCTTTCATCGTAAGGGTAATTCATGAATTACCCTTACATTTCATTTTTTGGATAAGTCCTATTATAATCAAAGAAAGATTTCCAGAAAATATAAGCTTATTTATAGATGACCGATAAACAGGAGCTTTCAGAGCAGGATATTTGTACGCAGTATATTCTTCCTGCTTTGGTTCGTGCGGGGTGAGATATTCGCAAGCAAGTGCGAGAACAGGTTTATTTCACAGATGGAAGAATTTATGTAAAGGGGAATCAAACTAGTCGAGGAAAGGCGAAAAAGGCAGATTATGTGCTGTATTACAAGCCGAATATCCCGATCGCCATAATTGAAGCTAAGAAAAATACGTTTCCTGTGGGTGAGGGGATGCAGCAGGCTTTGGACTATGCCGATATTTTGGATTTACCTGTGGCGTTTAGCTCGAATGGTGATGGATTTTTAGAGCATGATAAATCTGGTTATTCGGATGTAATCGAGCGTGAGTTGAGTTTGGATAATTTCCCTAGTCCTGATGAACTTTGGCAGAAGTATAAGAAGTTTAAGGGGATTGAAACACCTGAAGCAGAACAGATTGCAAGTTTTGACTATTTTTTTGACAGTAAAGAGCGGCAACCTTGTTATTATCAGCAGATTGCGATTAATCGAACGGTGGAAGCGATCGCTAAGGCACAG
>JBJTVM010000020.1:0-2182 GCA_046081205.1 Pseudanabaena sp.
CCCCTCGCCACTGCTTGGCATTCCAACAAGTTCATCAATCCGATTCGTGACGGTGCTGTATTACCGATTTTGCATCTGAATGGCTATAAGATTAATAATCCCACTGTGCTATCGCGCATTAGCCATGAGGAGCTAGAAAGCCTATTTATTGGCTATGGTTATCAACCTTACTTTGTGGAAGGCTCCGATCCTGAGTCGATGCATCAGGCGATCGCCGCTACCCTTGAGCATTGCATTAACGAGATTAGACGCATTCAACTGGAATCTCGGAGTACAGGTGTTCCCATAAGGGCAAAGTTCCCAATGATCGTGTTGCGGACTCCTAAAGGCTGGACTGGCCCTACAGAAGTTGATGGACATAAAGTCGAAGGCTTTTGGCGAGCGCACCAAGTACCACTGTCAGGAATGCATAATAACCCCGAACATTTAAAAATGCTATCGGATTGGATGCAGAGCTACAAACCTGATGAATTGTTTGATGCGTCAGGTAAGTTGATTCCTGAATTGAAGGATCTTGCGCCCACAGGCGATCGCCGCATGAGTGCGAATCCTATTGCTAATGGCGGGTTGTTACGGCGTGGTTTGAGGATGCCAGATTTTCGCAATTATGGCGTAAAAATCGACAAGGCTGGCACAAGTGAAGCAGAAAATACTAAGCCTTTGGGTGTTTTCTTGCGTGATGTGATGCGTCAAAACATGGATAATTTCCGTGTCTTTGGTCCCGACGAAAACACATCTAATAAACTGCAAGCAATTTATGAAGTCAGTAAGAAGTTCTGGATTGCCGAGTATCTGCCTGAAGATGCTGATGGTGGTGAACTAGCTACCGATGGTCGCGTGATGGAAATCCTCAGCGAGCATACCTTAGAAGGTTGGCTAGAGGGATATTTACTAACTGGAAGACATGGATTCTTCTCGACCTATGAATCCTTTGTACATGTGATCGACTCGATGATCAACCAACATTGCAAATGGTTGGAAATCAGTAGGGAGATTCCTTGGCGATCGCCGATCGCTTCGCTTAATCTCTTGATCACCTCCACAGTATGGCGACAAGACCACAATGGCTTTACCCATCAAGACCCTGGATTCTTGGATGTGGTAGTGAACAAGAGTGCAGAAGTAACCCGCATCTATTTGCCGCCCGATGTGAATACGTTGCTATCAGTTTCCGATCATTGTTTGCGTAGTACTGACTATGTAAATGTAATCGTCTGTGATAAGCAATCGCATTTGCAATTCTTGGATATGGAAGAGGCGATTAAGCACTGTACCAAAGGCTTAGGTATTTGGGACTGGGCAAGTAATGATCAAGGTGTCGAACCTGATGTAGTGATGGTAGGTTGTGGGGACATTCTCACTCAAGAGGCTTTAGCCGCCACAATCTTGTTATGGGAGCATTTCCCAGAGTTGAAGATTCGCTTTATCAATGTTGTTGATTTGTTCAAGTTACAGCCTGATACTGAACATCCCCATGGTTTAAGCGATCGCGATTTTGATTCGCTGTTCACCACTGATAAGCCAATCATTTTCAACTTCCACGGTTATCCTTGGTTGATTCACCGTCTCGCCTATCGCCGCAACAATCACAAAAATCTGCATGTGCGCGGTTACAAGGAGAAGGGCAATATCAACACACCTTTGGAACTGGCGATCAATAACCAAGTTGATCGTTTTAGTCTAGCGATCGATGTAATTGATCGTGTGCCAAAGCTCCAAAATATCGGCGCTCATGCGAAGGAAACCCTACGCAATCAACAAATTGAATGTCGTCAATATGCCTATGAGCATGGCATCGATAAGCCTGAAATCGTGAACTGGCGTTATCCCCACTAATACCAAAGTACAAAATGGCGTAGCCATTTTGTACTTTCAAACCCCTTATAGGGTTTGGTTTTTAATCCACAGAAGTGTCGCCACACTTCAATGAATTAGTATAATAACTTCCTTGAGGCGGCGCTCCGCGCCGCCTCAAAGCTAAAAAGAGAATTATGAGCCTAAAACTATATCTGCTCCGTCATGGAGAAACTGCCTATAGTCGCACTGGTAGCTATTGTGGGGACCTTGACCCTGAGTTAACTGCTAACGGTGAAAAAATGGCTGCTGCCTTTGGCGACGCGCATAAAGCGATCGCATGGGATGCGGTATTTGTCAGTCCGATGAAACGCACGATCGCCACAGC
>JBJTVM010000021.1:0-5979 GCA_046081205.1 Pseudanabaena sp.
AACGTAATACAAAAGTACAAAATAGCTATGCCATTTTGTACTTTTAAACCCGCAGCAATGCTCATTATGCAAATCGATTTTTTGAAAGCCCGCCAACGGCGGGCTTTCAAAAAATCGATTTTGGTGTTTTCAGCGCCGAAGGCGCTGGAAACACCAAAATCGATTTTTTGAAAGCCCGCCAACGGCGGGCTTTCAAAAAATCGATTTGTATAATGAGCATTGCTGCGGGTTTAAAAGTACAAAATGGCATAGCTATTTTGTACTTTTGTATTACGTTAATTCAAAAAATTAGGTATTTATACTCATTAGCAAATAGCCAATCTTAAGGAAGTATAAGGAATTCCCATCTTTTCCTATAAGATTTAACATAGGATAAATTCTTAGATATTTATACGGAGATTATTTATTTATGCTCACTTTAAAAATAGTGGTCTACATCACTGTCATATTCTTTATCAGTTTGTTTGTGTTTGGTTTCCTCAATAGCGATCCATCTCGCAACCCAGGTAACAGGGATCTCGAATAGTGATCAACACCCCCAAAGCTAGCTCTGTCAAATCTCAATCTTCAACTCGCAACAGTAATGACTGGCGGTTGATGTTGAGCTTATTACCTTACGCAAAGCAAAATTCTAAACAGCTTGTCATATCGCTGCTTTTACTTGTACCACTTTCGATCGCTAGTGCTGTCCAGCCAATTTTGGTACAGCAAGGCATTGATGGGCCAATTAAAAACGGCGATTTGTTGGGTTTGCGGTGGATTTGCCTAGTCATACTATTGACGATCGCAGTGCGCCTTGCGTTTCAGTCTTGGCAGGGCTACTTGGTGCAAGAAGTCGGGCAAAAAATTACCGCCGATATCCGCGCTGATTTATTCCGTCACGTCACATCTTTATCAACTAGTTTTTTTGATCGCACACCCGTTGGTAAACTCATCACTCGCTTAACTGGTGATGTCGAGGCATTAGGTGATGTATTCGCAACTGGTGCTGTAGGTGTCTTAAGTGACTTGGCAGCGATCGGCACGATCGCTATTTTCATGTTTTTGCTCCGCTGGGATCTAGCCTTGATGCTGGTGATCATGGTGCTACCCGTGACTGCATTAATCGTCTATTTCCAGCATGAATATCGCCAAGCAAATTTCAAAGCTCGTGAGCGCTTGTCAGAACTTAATTCAATTCTGCAAGAAAATATTATTGGCGCAAATATTGTTCAGCTATTTCGCCGTGAAAAGTTTAACTCTGCCCAACATCTCAAAGTCAATAAGCAGTACGTAGATGAAGTAAATCGCACAGTTTTTCATGACTCTGCGGTTTCAGCGACACTGGAATGGATCGCTCTAGTGGCGATCGCTGGTGTACTGTGGCTAGGTGGTGGACAAATTGTCCAAAAGAATCTCACCTTTGGGGAACTGTCAGCTTTTGTTCTATTTTCGCAGCGCCTGTTTGACCCAATTCGTCAACTCGCAGAAAAATTCACCACGATCCAAGCAGGATTTACAGCAGTTGAACGGATTAATGCCATCCTGCAAGAACCCATCGAAATTCGCGATCCTGAATTTCCTAAAACGCTCCCCCTTGATGGCACTGGCGAAATTTGCTTTGATCATGTGTGGTTCGGTTACAAGCCCGATGAGTACGTCCTCAAAGATGTAAACTTTACGCTGAGAGCAGGGGAAAAAATTGCTCTTGTGGGCCCTACGGGCGCAGGGAAAAGTTCTATCATTCGACTGCTATCGCGTCTTTACGAGCCAACTAAGGGCAGAATCCTCATCGATGGTATCGACATTCGCGAAATTACCCAAGCAGAGTTACGTCGCTGTGTTGGCGTGATTTTGCAGGATGCTTTTTTGTTTTCTGGGGATATTAAAGACAACATTACGCTTGGTGAAGACTATGCGATCGAGCAAGTAGTTGAAGCCGCCGAGTTGATGAATGTCGATCGCTTTATCCAAGAATTGCCAGAAGCCTACGCAACCCAAGTTCGTGAACGTGGTACAAATCTCTCAGGTGGTCAAAAGCAGTTATTAGCTTTTGCCAGAGCCGCAATTCGCGATCCTAGAATTTTAATTTTGGATGAAGCAACCGCTAGTCTTGATGTCAGCACCGAGTTTTTGATTCAACAAGCTCTAGATCGGCTTTTGGTTAATCGCACCACAATCATCATTGCTCATCGTCTATCCACAATTCGCAACGTTGATCGCATTCTCGTCCTCAAGCAAGGCGAAGTCATCGAGTCTGGCACTCATGATCAACTAATTGCTCAGCAAGGTGTGTATGCCAGCCTCTATGAACTAGAAATGATGGCAACCCGTTAATATTGGCATGATTGGGATTTGTTGGTGTTGGGTTGGCTACTCGTAGTGAGCCAACTTTGCATCCTAAATGGTTTGTGAGAATGCACCCCGAAGGAGTGCATTCTCACAAACCATTTAGGATCGCTATAGACATCATTCTATTTTATGGTTCGAGGAAATATGCTAGGGCTGGTGATGATGGTTGCCGTAAGCCCTATTGCTCTAATTGGCGGATTTTTACTTAAGCTCAAAGACCCAATCACTATGTCAGCAGTTGGCTGTGGTTTAGTGATCGTAGATTTGATTTTTCGAGCTAGGTTTCGGAGTACTTCAGGTTGGTTGTTCCAGAGAGAATTTGGTGGAGCATTATTTTTCTTGCCAGTCTGGATTTTAGGGCTTGTGGTTATAGCTATTAATCTCAGTAGATTAACGTGAGTTTTGATATAGCCATTTACAGCGTGCGAAGCACGCCGCAAATTGCGCAAAACAAGAAAAATTGCTCCGCAATTTTTCTTGTTTTGCGTGTTGGTCGAATTGACGTTAAGTTTTAACGATTTTTCATGACTCTTTCGATATCACGCTTGTCATCGCGTTTTTTCATGTCATCGCGCTTGTCGTGGAGTTTCTTTTGGCGTACTAGAGCTAAGTCAACCTTAATCCATCCATCCTTTTGATAGACCTTGAGTGGTACTAGCGTCAAACCCTTTTGCTGCACAGCCACGATCAGCTTGCGAATTTCATCTTTATGTAACAGCAGCCGACGAGTGCGGGTTGGCTCATGATTAAAGTACGCACTGGTCGTATGGTGTGGAGAAATATACATATTTAGGAGCATAATTTGCCCCTTCCGCACAATGCCATAGGCATCACGGAGATTCGCTTTCCCCCCTTTTATTGATTTAACTTCCGTGCCAAGTAGCTCGATCCCTGTTTCATGGGTTTCGAGAATTTCGTAATTAAATCTAGCTTGCCGATTCTCGGCGAGTACACGATAGTAATTTGCCATTTATTCCCATTAATACTGTCTAATATCCTGATGTAACTTCTAATAGTTTCCATTCTGGACTGTCACAGAATGCTTTAGAAACACGATCAGAAACTCCATGACAGTAATTATTAATCCGCAGTGGCAGTTCGGCATTTTTGGTAACGCTAGTCAATTTTGCCTGATTGCCCTCAATCTCAGAACGATGGATCAAGACCTCTACCGTAACCATTTTGGCAAATGACGCATTAGTCTCGATTTCTTGGGCAATCACATAGTCATCAGTTTCATAGGTAATTACCAATCTACAAGACTCCAACGTTTTGATAATCGTTGAATGTAGGTTTTCGGGAGCAATTTCAACTAAGAAATGTTGAGTGTATCTAGCCATAAATCATCAAAACAACTGGTTCGGCTAGCAGTTTACTAGTCCTTGTCTACAAACTATCTCTAAAAGCTATAGGTCTATCATGTACTATGCCGTTTTTTGACATTAGCACTTTTTAATTTTAGTTATTAGGGCTTTTAGCTTATCCATCATAAACCAAGGTGTCATTAAATCGTTCACTCCTAAAGCATGAGCATCAATAAATAAAGGCGGCGCTTCGCACTGCCTTTATTTAAAGTCTAATTCGATATAGCCATTTGCGCCGCGCTTAGTGCGGCGCAAATGGCGCAAAATGGTAAAAATCGCAGAGCGATTTTTACCATTTTGCGCGTTCGTCGAATTGACGTTTATTTAGTAAGCAAAATTTACAAAACCCAAATATGGGAAGTGAAGCTTTGCGTCGCTTCCCATATTTGGGTTTTATGTTTTACTTGTAAGGTGATCGCTATATATTTGTGACAAGAATGGTGTAATCGGATGATTGGTCAATTACTTGATGGACGCTACCGCATTGCTAGTAAGTTGGGTGAGGGTGGGTTTGGTCATACTTATTTAGCCCATGATACGCGCATCCCAAATGAACCACTTTGTGTTGTCAAACATCTTAAACCTGCTAGTAGCGATCGCGAATATTTAAAGGTAGCAAGTCGTTTGTTCACCAGTGAAGCGCAAACCCTTGCCCAGTTGGGTAGCCACGATCGCATTCCCCGTTTGCTGGCTTATTTTGAGCAGGCTGGTGAATTTTATTTAGTAGAAGAGTTTATTGAGGGGCGATCGCTAGAGCTAGAGTTAGTACGTGGCTATCGGCTCAGTGAACCCTTAGTTATGCAGATCCTTGATGATTTATTAAGCATTTTGGAATATACCCATAGCTATGGGGTCATTCATCGTGATATTAAGCCATATAACATTATTCGCCGTAAATCCGATGGCAAATTAGTATTGATCGATTTTGGGGCAATCAAACAGGTTCAAAATCAGCTAAATCAAGAGGGAAACTCGATTGCCACCGTCGCGATCGGGACTTTGGGATATATGCCAAGTGAGCAAGCTCAGGGTAAGCCACGCCCCAATAGTGATTTGTATGCACTTGGAATGATCGGCATTCAAGCGCTGACAGGCTTACCACCCCGAGAATTGCAAGAAGATTATCAAACAGGAGAATTAATCTGGCAGCATCTGGTGCCAAATAAGTCGGGCTTAGTCGATGTATTAGCCAAGATGACGCGCTATCACTACAAAGAGCGTTATGAGTCAGCTTCAGAAATTCGTAAGGTTTTAGCAAGTTTAAGCGGGTCAACTCCACAGGCAAATAACTCAGGTAATGGGCTTCAGTCTAAGATTGTGGGTCTGAATAGCAACCAAAATAGCAATCAAAATTTGCATACGGAAGTCTTACCCCAAGTATCTCCAACAGTTCCACCAACAGAAGCATATGCACCAGCGATCGCGCCGCCACTGACTCAACAACCACCAATCCAACCATTACCACCTGCTACTCAAACACCTACACCCATAAATCGCGATCCATCTCCTGAACCACTTTCTCCGCAGACTGTACAGGTTTACGCCCCAATTTAAGCTGATCGTAGTGGTGGTAATGGTAATAATAAAGTTTTATGGATTGCTGCATGGGGTGGAGCCTTTGCCACCGCGATCGCGATCGGCTCTTTTATGGCAACACGTTCATCCAATCCCACCACAAATACCGCCAATAACTCCACTCCGAGTAAAGCTGCCGTTACCCAAAGTCCTATCGCGACATCCGTAGCTAGTCCTAGTCCATCCGCGTCTATCGAACCTACAATTATCGCAACTTCTACACCCACAGCAGCACCTAGTCCCACACCAACTACTTCTCCCAAAGTTCCGATTGAGCCTTTGTCTGAGTCTGATGCTGTAGACATCGTGAATAATTTGGTAGCTAGCAAAAATCAAATATTTGCCCCACCCTTTGATCGTAAGTTGCTAGCCGAACTAACCACAGGGGAAGCCTATGAAAAACGCAAAGGATCGATCGACTGGTTAGAGCAGAATAATGCTTTTTATCGATATGGTGAATTTACAGTGAGTCGGGTTGGAGCATTTGGAATTCAGGATAATCAAGCCAATGTGACCGTAGAAATTTTTGAAAGTCCAACTCTATATGTCAATGGCAAAGTTGATCCCTCTCAGTCGCAGCCATCAAGAGGGCGATATGTCTGCACCTTGAGTTTTGAAAATGGCAAGTGGAAAATTGCGAATTTGACAAAAGTGAATTAGAGATAGCCATTTGCGCCGCGCTTCGCGCGGCGCAAATGGCGCAAAATTG
>JBJTVM010000022.1:0-7303 GCA_046081205.1 Pseudanabaena sp.
TAGCAAGCGTTCGTTGCTTTCTTTGATGCTTTACAATCTATGTCAAACACCAGTAGTCATGCCAGTGATGTTTGTCCCGATCTCTTCGGGACATTTGTCCCAAATCTATAAATAGAAAAATGCTGTATGCAAATTCGGATAAATACGCGATCGCCTTTATTGCAGCTTTTGCTAATCTTAGAATGGATTTTGTTAGGGCTAGTTGCGATTACGCAAATTCTAGTCGCGAATAAATTTAATACTCCAACTGATGTTATTTCTAACGAAATTGGAATATTGGTATTTGCAGTCATGGGAGTCGCATTTCCTCTGGCTCCATTACATAAATTGCTTTACATTATTGCTGAATTCGCTTTGATTTTTTTGTTGACTCTCAAGGGCAATATTTCGCTTTTTCAATTGCTATTCATTGTGTTGGTGACTCGTAATTGCGTGATGCTAGAAGGACGATCTCGATCGGTTGTGACTGGGCTTGCTCTATTCTCAGTACTAATCTGCATCACAGATCGCATAAGAAGCCAGAGTCTATTGGTTCAAATCGATCCCGATCGCACTCTACTCTATTGGGTTGGGTTTCTAATCATGCTGGGCTTAGTATTTTTGTTTTTACAACTATTGGTTGAGTCAGCTTTATCCGAGCGCAAAAGCCGAGAAGAACTATTAGTTGCGAACAAGAGATTGACAGAATATGCGATCCAGATAGAAGAACTTGCCACTGTGCAGGAACGTAACCGCATAGCCCGTGAGATCCATGACTCTTTAGGACATTCGCTGACAGGCTTTAATTTGCATCTAGAAGCAGCTTTGCGATTATTGCAATCCGATCCTGATGAAGCAAAACAACTTTTATTGGAAGCAAAACAACTTGGATCAACTGCATTAAAAGAAGTTCGAGCATCTGTGAGCACGTTACGAAGTGAACCATTAGAGAGGCGATCACTTAAATCAGCAATTCAATCGCTAGTTGCAGAGTTTCAGCGATCAACAGGGATTGCTTATCAGACTGACATAGACCATTTTATTGATAGCGATCTTCAGATCTCGCCGCAATTAAAAACTATCGTTTATCGAATTGTCCAAGAATCACTGACAAATATTAGTAAGCATTCTGAAGCAAGCTTTGTAAATATTTCCTGCCGTGCAAAAAATCAAGAGCTAGAAATAGTGATCGAAGATAATGGCAAAGGATTCGATATTGCTCAAAATGCATCAGGTTTTGGTCTGCAAGGGATGCAGGAACGAGTGATGGCTGTATCTGGCAGTTTAGAAATTAGGACATCACAGGGTAATGGTTGTAAAATCATTGCTAGGTTCAGAAATATATAGCAGTTTTGATTTTGTCTTCAGCAAAATTAAAATTAAAATTTGCGATGATACAGATTCTTTTAATTGACGATCAAGAGTTAATTCGGCGCGGCATGAAAGCTCTATTGCATTCTGATGCTGAGTTACAAGTAGTTGGTGAAGGCAAAAATGGGATTGAGGCGATCGCTTTAGTTAGAACCCTGCAACCTGATGTCGTTCTAATGGATGTGAGAATGCCAGAAATGGATGGCGTAGCCGCAACAAAAGAAATTTGTCAGCTTTTCCCAGAGGTCAAAGTGCTTATTATGACCACCTTTGATGATCGCGAATATATCACTCATGCTTTGCGTTTTGGTGCGGCTGGATATTTGCTCAAAGATACTCCCTTTGAGGAACTCACCCAAGCAATTCGCTTAATCCATAAAGGCTATATGCAGCTATCACCAGGATTGGCGACTAAGTTGCTTGCTCCTGAATCTCCCAGCCAAGTTCCATCGGAATTTGCAAAATTAACACCTAGAGAACAGGAAATTTTGAGGCTAATTGCCAAAGGTTCAAATAATCGTGAAATCGCCGATATGCTATTTATTTCCGAGAAGACAGTAAGAAATAACATTACCAATATCTTTAGTCAGTTGGGTTTGCGCGATCGCACCCAAGCAGCGATCTGGATGAAAAGCCATCTAGATTTTGCTTAGCCATCACCGTGATCGTTACTACCATGAGTCGTGATTTCTGGGCGTTCAATGATTTATGGAATGAGATCACTGGTTGATTTTTTGCGAAATAGCGATATAAATGTTATGCTTGACGTAACACATAACGCTTGCCTATGCCTCAAAAATATAAAGACAAACGTACAGTTAAATTTGCTGCTGGCGATCGCTTCAAAGAATTTCAGGACTTTGAAAGGCAAGCATACAAACGTCTAGAAATTCTAGAAGCTGCACCTAACAAAGAATCCTTAATGGCATTGCCAAGTAACTGATTTGAGGCATTAAGTGGAGATCGCAAAGGGCAGTACAGCATCCGCATAAATGACAGATGGCGTATTTGTTTTGAGTGGATAGAAACAGAAAATCGCCCATTCAATATCGAAATTGTCGATTATCACTAGAGGAGAAAACAACTATGGCAAGACCTGCAATTCACGCTGGCGAAATCTTAGCTGATGAACTAGAAGAACTGGGAATTAGTGCATCAGAACTAGCGCGATCGCTCCATATCCCTACAAATCGGATTACGCAAATTCTCAAAGGGCAAAGAGGCATCACGGCTGACACTGCATTACGTCTAGGACGGTGGTTTGGCACTGGTGCAGAACTATGGCTGAATTTGCAAAAAGCTTATGAGTTACGACTAGCCGAGGAGTTAGCGGGAGAAGAAATTCAAAAAACGATTCAACCTCGATCATCAAACAATCAGCAGTTAGTTCAAGTTTAGATAGATAAATTTTGAGTATTGGGAAAGCGATCGCTATTACCGTGAGTCGTGATTTATGGGGTGATCGCCTCAATTATCTCTTGGTGGCGATCGCCATGTTTCTAAAAATCTTAGTTTTACATCTTCTTGATGTATTAAAAAAACAAAATAAAACACATATCAGTCTTTAGTTTAGATTACACCCCGTAATTTAGGGAATAATATGCAGTAATTTAAATATGTGCGTTTACTAATAGAGATATGACCCCAACCATCCCCACCGAGCAAATTGATCGCATTGTGTGGAATCAACACCACGATCCCTTTACAGTCCTTGGTCCCCATGAAATTGAGCAAGATGGTAAGTCGGTATGGGTGGTTAGAGCGTATCTACCCGACGCAGAAGCAGTCTATGTCGTTACGCCTGATCAGCACAAAGAATATCCGATGCAATCAGTGCATCATCCCCACTTTTTTGAATGTGTGATTAGCGACGCGCCCCACCTGTTTAATTACCAGTTTAGAGTCAAGGCTGGGGACAGCGATCGCCTAATACATGATCCCTATTATTTCAAATCACCACTGCTAACTGAGTTTGACGCTTACCTATTTGGTGAAGGCACACATTATCAGATTTATGAAAAAATGGGCGCACACCCCACCACCATTGACGGTGTAAGTGGCGTTTATTTTGCAGTCTGGGCTCCTAATGCGCGTAACGTCTCGATCATTGGTGACTTTAATAGCTGGGATGGACGCAAACACCAAATGCGTAAAGGGAATACAGGCATTTGGGATCTGTTTATTCCTGAGCTAGTTGTTGGTACTGTTTACAAATACGAAATTAAGAGTCCTGAAGGACATATCTACGAAAAATCTGATCCCTATGGCTACTTTCAAGAGGTGCGACCAAAAACAGCCTCAATTGTCACCGATCTCAATGCCTACGAGTGGAATGATCAGGATTGGTTAGAGAAGCGCCGCACTGAAGATCCTCTCAAAAAACCAATCTCCGTCTACGAAATGCATCTCGGCTCATGGATGCACGCCTCATCAGCTAATCCTCCCGCAAGTGGCTATCCTGCCGTATCGGCAGCCGATCTCAAACCTGGAGCAAGATTTCTCACCTACCGCGAACTCGCCGAAGACCTGATCCCCTACGTCAAGGAAATGGGCTATACCCACATTGAAATGATGCCTGTTGCCGAGCATCCCTTCGATGGTTCATGGGGTTATCAGGTAACGGGATACTATGCCGCCACGTCGCGCTATGGCACGCCCCAAGACTTGATGCACTTCATTGATAAGTGCCACCAAAATGACATTGGCATCATTGTTGATTGGGTTCCTGCTCACTTCCCCAAGGATGGACATGGTTTGTCCTTCTTTGATGGCACATTCCTCTATGAACCAGCCGATGAACGCATTGGGGAACATAAGGAATGGGGAACCAAGATTTTTAACTACAAGCGCAGTGAAGTTAAGAACTTCTTGATTGCTAATGTGCTGTTCTGGTTCGATAAATATCACATTGATGGGATTCGCGTTGATGCAGTCGCCTCGATGATTTATCGCGATTACAACCGTGAGCCAGGGACATGGCTTGCTAATGAGTACGGTGGTCGTGAAAGCTTAGAAGCGATCGAGTTATTCCGTCACCTGCACAGTATTCTGTTTACCTACTACCCTGGGGCGCTATCGATCGCCGAAGAATCTACTTCTTGGCCGATGGTGACTTGGCCTGCTTATTCAGGTGGCTTGGGCTTTAACCTGAAGTGGAATATGGGCTGGATGCATGACATGCTCGATTACTTCAAGCTTGATCCCTATTTCCGTGGCCATAACAACAACTATGTCACCTTCAGCATCTGGTACGCCTTCAGTGAAAACTTCATGTTGGCGCTATCCCACGATGAAGTGGTGCATGGCAAGAGTCCGATGATCGGCAAGATGCCAGGGGATGAGTGGCAAAAGTTTGCCAACTTGCGCTGTCTCTTTGGCTATATGTTTACGCACCCAGGTAAGAAAACCATGTTCATGGGCATGGAAATTGGACAATGGGCGGAATGGAACGTTTGGGGCGATTTGGAATGGCATTTGTTACAATATCCAAGCCACAAGACCTTGCAAAAATATGTCAGCGATCTGAATAAACTTTTGCGATCGCTGCCTGAACTCTACACTCAAGATTTCTCAGAAGCGGGATTTGAATGGATTGAGTGTAATGATACTCAGAACTCAGTCATCTCCTTTTTAAGGAAAGCTGATGATGGTGAATTTGTGCTAGTTGTCTGTAACTTTACGCCTGTTCCCCATCATAATTATCGTGTCGGTGTACCTGAGATGGGCTTCTACAAAGAAGTACTTAACAGTGATGCGCCGATCTACGGCGGTAGTGGTATCGGCAATCTGGGCGGCAAGTATGCTGATGAATATGGAACTCATGGCAAGCCCTATTCAGTTGACGTAACTGCACCACCATTAGGCGTAGTAGTGCTGAAATACATCGGCGAAGTAGAAAAAGACGAAGTATAAAAAAGGGGGCGCTTTGCGCCCCCTTTTTTATACCCCTCGAAAACCACCCATCATTTCTTCTGCTTCAGGAATAATCAGCTTTTTTAATTCTCGATTAATTTTTGTTTGGTGGCGATTACCGATAAAACTAAACATAAATCCAATTAACAAAAGACTTCATCCTAAGTATTGAGCTTGAGTGGGGACTTCCGCCAAAATCAAATAAGCCATAATAATCGCGATGATTGGATTGAATAAACTGGCTAAATTTAGTTCTGTGGAAGTAGCATTTTTTAGCCCTGCTAACCAACATATTTGACCAGTCACCACAATCACCGCAGCATAGATAAGCATCAATTGCCAGAGCAAAGGGGATAGAACATCGCTAAAATGCACTGCTCCATAAAGCACATTCGCTATTATAAAGAAAATCACAGTTCCCAACGCATTACGATAAAGGGTCATAATTCCCAAGGGAATCGCTCGTAATTGCAATTTACTAACAATCGTGGAAATGGAAACAATCACCGCCGCGATCGCTACTAAAATTTCGCCAGTGCCAATCGCAAATCCTCCCATCATCATCATTTTGCTATCAGATGTTGTTAAAAGCGCGGTTATGACGACACCTGCAAAGGAAACTAAAGAACCCGCGATCGTCCAAGCGTTAGCCGATGCACCTAATAGCCAAACATTTAATATCAATGTCAAAATTGGCTCGATCCGCCCAATTAAGACAATATTAGTCACATTTGTTCGTTCAAGCGCCGTAAAGATTAAGGCTGGGGCGATCGCTCCCGATAGAACGCTCATGACGGAGAGGCTAATCCAATTTTTTAGAGATATTGCCTTAAGGTTCTTAATTTTCCAATCTTGATGAAAGATCAAAGCCATTAATCCAAAAGCACAAATATTGCCCACAAACAAAACGTTGCAGAGTGAGATGGGATTTCTACCATCAATCAAGTTCTGTTTACCAATGGCTACGATTTTGCGAGTGACCGAGTTAGAAGATGCAAAAATCAAGACTGCAAGGGCAAGGTAAATTGAGCTAGGAATTCTTTCTAAGAATTTCTGAATATTGGTGATTTTCACTATGGCAGTTTACATATAAGAAATTAGAAACAAATCACTGTAAAAAGGATGGGCGGTGCATCGCCCCGCCCATCCTTACTCAGACTACCAATTGCTGTAAGTAGATTCCACATTTATTGGAGCATAAAAAGCTGTAGATTTTGGACAGGTTTTCGTTTTGGAATCGCAAGAACGTAGATACTCTTTTTGCCAACTATAGGGTATGGATAGTAAATCTCTAGCACCAGTCATTCCCTGTCCTACAAATAGAAGTAATGCGATGCAGTTAAGAACTATATGGATATTCCGCCAGCGATTTTGTTTGTCCTTGTATATGTCTTGAGTAATAGCTACTGAAATAATCATCAATATTGAGGCAGCAATACCATAGTAATAATGGGAAAAGAACCATTCATTGTCCCTCCGAAATACTTCTGGCTGCGCCCCTAATACAATCAATCCAATCGATGTTAAAGCAGCAAAAATATTTCGCCCCATTTTGACCTTCGCCTTAAATAGAAATGTAAATGAGGCGATCGTTACTATAAAAATCGCAACTACAAAAAATGCACGCAAAGAATCCGTGGAAAAGACATTATTTTTGAGGAATTTAGAGAAAATTGGATAGGCTATACCCAATAGGGCTGCTCCTACTACGGAGATGCTCAACCAATTACCGATCGCTACATGTTCAGATCCCACAATTGGAGGGATTTTGCTTTTTTCACCTTCAATGACTTGCAGGCGGCGCTGACGAACTAGCCATGCACGATTTGTGACAATGCCAATTAAGGGAAACACTACAACAACCGCGATCGCAGGATGTACCAAAGCAAAAAAATCTTCTAGTTCCATTGTCTTAATCCACGAATTGATATAGCAATTTTCACATTAATTATCTGATTTGTAAAAAAGAATATTTTAGAAAATAAAGCCAAAAAGATAAGTGGCGACGCTTCGCGTCGCCACTTATCTTTTTGGCTTTATT
>JBJTVM010000023.1:0-6008 GCA_046081205.1 Pseudanabaena sp.
GCGCTTCGCGCCGCCTTTATTTATTTGGGTTTTGCCATATAGCAGTTCAAGCTCCAAAGGCAATAACGCTGCTATTCCCATTGACGATGATTATTTTCAATGAACTCTTCTATGGCTTCTTTTGCTTCTTTAAGCCCCACTCCTGTTTCTTCTCGATAAAGTTTGATGGCTTCTAACTTTCTATAGGGATCAAGTGCCATCTGCTTGACGCGATCCGAGAGTTGAGATGGAATTTCAAACTCCATACGATTTAGGAGCAAGCTCAACGAGAGATCCATGCGCTTCACCTTTCGCTCAAGTCTCTTTATACTAGTGTCAATGCTAAACCAGGCAATCAACGCCATAGAGAATAAACAAGCGTAAATAAACCCATCCGTTATCGTCACCATAAACAGCCTCTAGGTTTTGATGTGAATATATCAAAAATAAGGGACGCTTTGCGTCCCTTATTTTTTGATTAGTTATAAACCACTTATAGCTCGTTCAAGATTAGCACGGGACTGGTTGTAACCGATAATTGCTTGTACGCGGTTAACATCAGCAGTAGTGAGCGCAACTTCAGCATTAATGACCTCAAGCTGTGTGCCAACTCCTGCGTCGAGGCGAAGACGGGCTAAACGCAAGGCTTCTTGAGCTTGTTCAACTGCTTTAGTTGCAGTTGCAATTTGCTGAAGACGCGATCGCTGATTGATGTATGACTCTTCTACGTCATAGCGAGCTTGACGTGCATCTTGCTCAAAACGAGTTTCGGCGATTGCTTGATCTGCTTTAAATTGATTTACTTGCGCTGCGGCCTTGCCTCCATCATAGAGGTTCCAGTTTAGACTTGCCCCGATTTGGTAGCCAACGCCAATGCCACTACCACTGGTAAACTCAGAATTAGTATTAAAGTTGCCAAATAAATTAACTTTAGGACCTAATTGAGCTAGAGAACTGCTAGCGCGATCGCGGGCAACTTCTCGCTCTAATTTGCGAATGTCTAGCTCAGCACGATTCCTTACTGCTAGCAAGATAGTCTCTTCTATTGGTAACTTCCATTCAGAGACAGGTGCAACTTTATCGGCAGCAGTAATCTCAACGATCGCAGGATAATTTAGCTGACGAGATAGCTCGCGTCTAGCTATTAACTGAGCCGCTTCAGCATTGAGTAAATCTTGCTTAGCATTAGCCAGTTGCACTTCAGATTGCAATACGTCAAATTTTGTGCCAACACCTGCTCTCTCTCTAGCTTTCGTATCCTTTAAGCTTTTTTCAGCATTTTCAACAGCTTTGCGTTGAATACGGATGGTTTCATCGGTATTTTGCAAGTTGTAATAGGCGGTGACAGTACTGAGGCGAATATTTTGTCTGATCCGACTGAGATCTGCTTCAGCAATGCGTAAGTTATTTTCCGCAATCCGAATGGCTGCATCCTTAGCACCTGAGTCAAAAATGTTGTAATCAACTCCTATAGTGCCAGTCAGTGGATTACTGTTAGTTTTGCCAAGAGGTGTATTGTTATTGATGCTATTTAGACGTATTTGGGCTGATTCATTGTAACTGTACTGTACTGAGCCTGTAACCGTTGGCGATCGCAATGTTTCAGCTTCTTGTAAGACAGCCCGAGCACGTTCGACCGTAATTCTGGCGCGAATTGCATCAGAATTAGTCTTTTCAACTAAGTCCAGAAGTTCTGCGAGAGAGACAGGCTTGGTGATGTCTAGTTTGACTTGACTAGGGGTAGTAGGTACAACTAATGTCTGTGCAGGATCGAGTTGCCCTGGATCAGAGGCGGCAGCGCTAGGAATTACTCTGGCAGGTTCGGTCGAAGAACTGACTTTTTCAGGTTGTGTTCGTAGGCTATCTTGGGAGATAGTTGACTCTGAGGCAGGTAGCTTTGAGGTGTCTGGAGGGGCGGCTTTGGGTAAAGATGCGGTCGTTAACTGAATATCTTGGAGGATAGGTTGTTGATTACTAACTAATGCACTATTTGCACTATTAAGCTTAAGGCTATCCACTTTTGCAGAGGTGTTCACTTCTGACGCAACCAAGGAAGTGTATTTAATTGTAAAGTCAGGCTCTAGGACAACCTTTGTATAAGGTCTTAGGGGCATAGTAAATTCTTGAGCATTGGCTGTCCAAGCTGGAATCAGAAGCGATAGACTCGCACCAAGCGTCAACCAACTGGAAGAAATTCGCATAATTCAGTCCGTCACTCCTCGCATTTAAATAGCAACCAACATACCTTTGTCAAAGCATCTTCTGATAGCTCCTACGTTACAATCATCATGCTATCGGGTAAAGATGATTATGTCTGCATGTTGGCATAAAAATTGTAGTACAAACCTAGAAATTTAGAGATATTACACATAAAAGTCTCTAGATTTTGATCGGAAAACAGCAATCCACACCTTACGCCCCTTCTGCTTTCTAAGCTTTAATATTAGATGTAACGTCGCGAAAAATCTTACAGACTTTATCTAAAATGAATATTTTCCCATCATTAACTGCTCCGCAGGCTTGGCATGGTGATGCCCTTGCGATCGCTGTTTTTGCTAGTCCACAGGCTAGTAATGAGCAAACTGAAAACTCAGCAAAGAAAACTCTAGAACTATCTGAACCATTAAAAAACTTGGATATTCAGGTTTTGGCTTGCACTTTAACGGATTTGATTACTGAGTCAGAGTTTACAGGGGAAACAGGGGCTGCGGTCAGTGGACGTGTGGGTATTGACTATGCAATTCGTAAGGTGATTTTGATTGGATTAGGAGATCCTGCTAAAGCTACTGCGGATGTCTGGCGCAAAGCTGCTGCAACTGCCGTGAAATGGGCAAATAAGGAGAAAGTAAAAAAATTAGCGCTAGCTTTTCCTGTCTATAACCAAGATGTGAGTTTGACTGCTCAAATGATCGCTGAAGGTGCGTTACTTGCCGCACACCAAGACAAACGGTTTAAATCCAAAAACGCCAACCCGCAGTTCCTCGATCAAGTGGAGGTTTTAGAAACTGATCCTGAATTGGCAAATCCTGCGATCGCGAAGGCACAGCAGATTGTCGATGGTGTAATTTTGGCGAGAGAGCTAGTATCTGCGCCAGCCAATATCGTGACCCCAATTACATTGGCAGAAACTGCGGTAGCGATCGCCAATGAATCAGAACATTTCACCGCTAAAATCCTCGAACAAGCTGAATGTGAAGCTTTGGGCATGGGCGCATTCCTCGGTGTGGCTAAAGCTTCAGACATTCCACCAAAGTTTATTCACCTTACTTACAGCAATGGCTCACCGAAGCGCAAATTAGCGATCGTGGGTAAAGGCTTGACCTTTGACTCAGGTGGATTGAATCTGAAAACGGGTATCGGTAGCAGCATTGAACTCATGAAAACCGATATGGGAGGTTCTGCGGCTGCATTAGGAGCAGCTAAGGTCATCGCCCATCTGCAACCTAACGATATCGAAGTCCATTTCATCGTCGCTACTTGCGAAAATATGGTCAATGGCAGTGCCATGCGTCCAGGAGATATTCTCACTGCTTCCAATGGCAAAACCATTGAGGTGAATAACACTGATGCTGAAGGTCGCTTAACTCTTGCGGATGCGCTGGTCTATGCCGATAAATTAGGTGTGGATGCGATCGTTGATCTGGCTACGCTGACTGGTGCTTGTGTGGTGGCTCTAGGTGAAGACATTGCAGGTATGTGGTCGATTGATGATGACTTTGCTGAGGCGATCGCTAAAGCGGCAAAAGATGCTGGTGAGAAATTCTGGCGGATGCCCCTTGAAGATCCCTATTTTGACCAGTTAAAGTCAGTGGTTGCTGATTTTAAAAATACAGGCTCACGAGCTGGTGGTGCGATTACAGGGGCTTTATTTTTGAAGCAATTTGTGGAAAAAACAACAGCATGGGCGCACCTCGATGTGGCAGGGCCCGTCTGGACTGAGCGTGAGTCTGGCTATAACAATGCTGGTGGTACTGGTTTCGCAGTGCGAACTTTGGTGAATTTAATTATCAATTAAACAAAAAAGGCTTGCTAAGCAAGCCTTTTTTGTTTAATTGGTTAATAATGTAGCAGTCCTAAATCTGGGTCACAAAGCAATGAGTGATGAATCTACTCTGACATCAGCAAATATTTCTCCTGAGAATGAGGATTTATTGCAAGAGCTTTCGATGACGCTGGATCTGTATGAGGGTGAGTTTAAGCTGCTGTTGGTGCGATGCAACTATCAGGATTTACGCGATCGCCTAATCTTGCATCTTAAAGAAATCCATCCGCAACCAATCCATGAGATTAGACTGCCGCGATCGCAAAAAGACTTATATAACTACATCATTTCGCAAGTACCGTCTGAAACTCCCGCCGCATTGTCCATCGTGGGACTGGATGAACTTGATGTTCTACAGGCAGCACTGTTGGATCTGAATATCAATCGCGAAATGTTTCGCAATCACTGCCCCTATCCGATTGTGTGGTGGATTTCCGATGCTGTGCATAAGCGGATTATTCGGGTCGCCCCAGATTTTGAGAGTTGGACGACGACTCTTGACTTTGAGATCGCTACCGATGAGTTACTCACTTCTTTGCATGATGGTAGTGAGGCTTTATTCAGTCATGTACTTGCGCCTAGCGAAATTCCTTTTTTCAAAAAGTTGGGACAAATTCATCGGCTCGGATCGATTCTATGTTCAGAATTGGAGACTGCTCTCAAGGACTTAGGCGATCGCGGTTTAAATATTGAACCAAAACTGCAAGCTAATCTTAACTTTATTCGTGGGTTAGACACGCTACCGCCTAATAATTCACCTGAAAAGGCTTTGCAGTATTTACAAGCAAGTTTTAACTATTGGCAAGAAATTCAAGATTTTGAGCGCTGTGGGCTATTAATCAATCAAATTGGACAGGTAAATTACACAATTGCGGATGCTGAAAAATATCGCACACCTAATTGGGAATTAGCGCGATCGGCTTTTCAAGATGCACTCGATATTTTTGAGAAAGCTAAACGTCGCGATCTCATGGCAGATGTGATCATGCGCCTAGTTGTAATTGCGAAATGGGTGTCTGATTTTGAAACAATGGAGACAAATATCCAAAAGGCATTACCTCTCCATCAAGAGTTTCAACATCCGCATCACCTTGCCTTAGATTATCGATATTTAGCCGAACTAGCTCTCCAAAAACAGCAATGGGAAGTTGCTAGAACCAACATAAAGTTAGCACTTCCCTTTTTGAGTCATTCCCACGAAAATAATCAAGAATGGCGTAATTTGTATCTACTAATATTTGCTAAAGCAGAAATTAATCTCGGAAATGCTGAAGGGGGATTACTGTTACTGCTCGAAGCAAAAGAGTTGGGAGATACTGGGCATCCAGATATTTATATTCAAGTTTTGCAGGAGTTGCGATCGCTTTACACCAAACAAAAGCAATATCTCGAAGCCTATGTCACTAAGCAAGAACAATATGCAGTTGAGCAGCAGTATGGCTATCGTGCGTTTATTGGTGCGGGAAGATTACAGGGTAAGAAGTCGGTCGGCAAGTCGCAAACTGATGTGGCAACCGAAATCGAGGCTTCGGGACGCAAGCACGATCTTGATGAGTTGATTTCGCGGATTGCGAAGCCGAGTTATAAGCTGATCGTGCTGTACGGCAAGTCAGGCGTTGGTAAGAGTTCGCTGGTGAATGCGGGATTGATTCCGCAGTTAGAGCATACTTCGTTTGAAGGGAGAGATGTTTGCGCGATCGCCATGCGGGTTTATACAAATTGGGAAGAGGAGTTGGAGAAATCTCTGGCTTCGGCGCAGGGGAGATCCCCCCTCCCCCCCTTGCAAAGGGGGGCTTTAGATGGCTTAAATAATCAAGTCCACCTTTCTAAGGGGGATGCCGAAGGCAGGGGGATCGAGCCTATGCTTGTAAATGAAACTAGATCCCCCCTACTCCCCTTGCAAAGGGGGGCTTTAGATGGCTTAAATAATCAAGTCCACCTTTCTAAGGGGGATGCCGAAGGCAGGGGGATCGAGCCTATGCTTGTA
>JBJTVM010000024.1:0-5206 GCA_046081205.1 Pseudanabaena sp.
GATCCTAATTTTGTCCAAATTCCCTCTTGACTTTTTGGTACTCAAGACAGTATCTACAAGATCTAAAATTTACAGATAGGGGCAATCCCCCCGTGGTTGCCCTACTTCGCTAGCAGCAAGAGATTCATCATCTGAGTTCCACGAAACATCAGTGATAGGTGATTGCGGTAAATCGAACTATCCTTTTTGATCTAGAGTAGAGATGGGTCGCGTTTTGCGCTACCCATTCTATAAATGTTAAAACTATGCTAATTCGATTATTTCAAAAACAAGACAGCGACCAAATCGCCAAGTTGTTCCATGACACTATCCGCGAGGTGAATATTCGAGACTATTCGCCTGCACAGGTGCAAGCTTGGGCTCCAGATGATCTATATTTCACCAATTGGACAGAAAACTGTAGTAGCAAATTTACCTATGTTGCTGAAGAAGAAGGCAAAATTATTGGGTTTGCTCAACTAGAAACTAATGGTCATATTGATTGTTTCTATTGCCATAAGGACTATCAGCGTTGCGGGGTGGGAACGCGTTTATATCGAGCGATCGAGGCAAAGGCTCTAGAATTGCAAATAGAACGTTTATTTGTAGAAGTAAGTATTACGGCAAGAGCCTTTTTTAAGAGTCGAGGGTTTTCGGTAGTTAAGGAACAGCAGGTAACTTGTAGAGGGGAAAAGCTGACTAACTTTATCATGGAAAAGTCTCTTGCTAAGTATTTAGAGAAGTCTGAGCCTTTTGTTGTCGCTACGTTCTATCATTTCGCTGATCTTGTTGATTATGTGTCGATGCGTCCTGCGATTACAGATTTTTGTAATAGTTATGCACTTAAAGGAGTAATTTTATTAGCAAGGGAAGGAATTAACTCCACGATCGCAGGTAGTCGAGAGGGAATTGATGCCCTGTTAAGCTACTTACGATCTGACTCTCGGCTGCAAGGTCTAGAGCATAAAGAAAACTACTGTGATGTCATGCCCTATAACAAGCTAAGGGTAAGGCTCAAAAAAGAACTTGTAAAATTTGGAGTTTCTGATATTGATCCCAGTAAAGAAGTGGGAACCTATGTAAATCCTCAAGATTGGAATCAATTAATTAGCGATCCTGATGTATTGGTCATTGATACACGCAATATTTATGAGGTAGAGTTTGGCACTTTTAAAGGGGCGATTGATCCTAACTTAGATTTCTTCCATGAGTTTCCTAAGTATGTCGAGGAGAATTTAAGCGATCGCAAGCACCAAAAAATCGCCATGTTCTGCACAGGTGGCATCCGTTGCGAGAAAGCAAGTGCTTATATGTTGGCTCAAGGATTTGATGAGGTTTACCATCTTAAGGGAGGCATTCTCAAATATCTAGCAGAAGTTCCTCCCGAAGAAAGTCTCTGGGAAGGCGAATGTTTTGTCTTTGACGATCGCATTGCGACTAAGGGATAAATGGCTTCGCTATTTCTTGCGCCATTGGCAAGATTTCAGCATGGCTCACTACTAAAGTTGGGAAACTGCGACTACTGTAATCCTTACCCATCTCTAATGGAAAGATGTTTTGAGAAGCTTCTAAGGGAACCCAGATCGCACCGATCGCTTTGAGGATTACCCACACAGCCGCTATATCCCAAATCTTGGGAGTTGCTTCTACCGCACCAATTGTGGAGCCGATCGCCACTGTCAAAATGTTATAGCTAGCTACACCTAACATTCGTAATTTAAAAGGGAACTTAGATCGACCCATTTTTTCGAGGCTGCGGGAACAGGCACTAAAGAAATAATTACCGAGAGCATCAGGATCAGGCGCAACTTCAGGTAAATGAATCGGTGTATCGTTGAGAAATGCGGCTGAGCCATGCTCATCTGACCAACCATAAATATTTTGACGTAATGGTGGTATGGCAACATAGCCAAATACAGGTGTACCACGATGCAATAGCCCTAAGGAAATCCCCCAAATTGGAATTCCGCGTGCAAAGTTAGTTGTCCCATCAAGAGGATCAACTACCCAAGCCCATTCGCAATCAGGCAAAATTTGCGTTGACTCTTCAGTCAAAACGCCATATTCAGGAAACTCTTTTTCCAACGCTGCTTTGATATAGGCATCTGCCCAGCGATCGCTTTTAGTAACGAGGCTACCATCATCCTTAGCGATCGCCACTCGCGCCTGCTCAAAATCAGCGAGGAGGCGATCGCCTACCTGCCTAGTTAATTCTTGGATAAAGGGAAGAATTGTTTGCCAGTTGTTCATAGGTTGTTAAGTAGCTCGACATAGTATGCCAAAAGCTATGATGCTCGCTGTGCTTGCGTCATAGCTTTTGGCTTTTAGCATACTGCACAGTTGTTACGAAGTACCCCTTTAATTGTGCGATAAAATTTGTGCGATAAAATGCAATCATGTTAGGACGTATGAGGATTCTTTAGACCTATGAACTTGAGCCTGAACCTGAGTCTAAGTTTAGGTCGCGTTTGGGCGATCGCTACCAACGTATTTCGCGAAACTGTGCGCGAACAGGTACTGTACCTATCTTTGCTGTATACCGTAATTGTGGTGTCGGCGATGTTGATGCTGCCAGAGTTTTCCTATGACTCATCGGCAAAGATGATTGTCGATGTTGGTATTGCTGCGATTGAAGTAGTGAGTTTAATTGTGGCAGTATTGGTTGGTACGAATCTGATCAATAAGGAAATCGACAAACGCACAATTTTTATTTTGATTGCTAAGCCCATGCATCGTGCCGAGTTTGTGTTGGGCAAACATTTAGGTTTAACTGCCGTGGTTGGAGCTTTGGTGTCGATTATGACCGTAATTTTTATCGCACTAATGGCGATCAAAAATATTCTGCTCCCGATCCCTTCGATTCTCACGGCTAACTTTTTTATCTTTTGGCAGATCATGCTGCTAGGCGCGATCGCCATTTTCTTTGGTTCCTTTTCAGGTTCCCTAATTGGCTCGTTACTGACCCTTGCCGCTTATTTCATTGGTAACTTTAGCCGTGATTTGTTGTTATTGGGTGAAATTTCTAAAAACCCGAGTTTACAAGCCGTAACCCGCACTTTGTATATGATTCTGCCTGATTTGTCCCGTGCTAATCTTAAAAATGAGGCGGTTTACAATATTTTGCCAAGCTTGCCAGATATGTTTAACAATGGTGTATATATCCTGAGTTATGCGCTGTTGACCTTGGCGATCGCGGTTCTCATCTTCGCTCGTCGTCAATTTTAAAGGAGAACGGCAGCGCGATGCACCGCCATTGTCAGTATATCTAGGGAATTAACTATGCAGTATCGTCGTTTTGGCAAAACTGAGATGCTCCTGTCTGTCTTTTCATTAGGAGCAATGCGCTATATGAAATCGGCAGACAATGCCCACAAAACGATCTCCAGAGCTTTAGAAGTTGGCATCAATCATATTGAAACGGCTCAAGGCTATGGCAAGAGCGAAGAGTTTATTGGCAAAGCAATGCGAAATGGACTTAGCCAACAACGTGATCGCTTTTATCTGACCACCAAAATATCGCCAACAAAAGATGCAGATTCCATGCGTCGCCAAATCGAGCAGTCCCTCAAAAAGATGAATGTGGACTATATCGATAACTTTGACATACATGGCATTAACTTACAAGAGCATCTCGACTTAGTAACCAATCCTAATGGCTGTATGAAAGCTGTGAGAGAAGCTATCGATCAAAAAATGATCGGTCATGTCGGATTCTCTACTCATGCCCCCCTTAACGTAATTCTCAATACGATCAACACCGATTTGTTTGAGTCAATTAATCTCCATTATTACTACTTCAATCAACGTAATGCCCCTGCGGTACAACTAGCCCACGAAAAAGACATGGGCGTATTTATCATTTCGCCATCGGATAAAGGCGGAATGCTATATAACCCCTCCGAAGAATTAGCAGGTGTGAGCTATCCCTTTACGGCTTTGTATATGTGCGATCGCTTTCTGCTTAGCGATCCCCGCGTGCATACCCTCAGCCTCGGTGCGGCTAATCCTGCCGAAATTGACTCGCATCAAGATGCATGGGATAACGATCAGCCCATGTCCGAATTAGAGCAAGCGGTTCTTGATTGTATGAATCGTCGCTATATCATCCTCGAAAGCGATCTCTGTTCTCAATGTTATGAATGCTTACCTTGCCCTGAAGAAATCAATATTCCCGAAGTACTAAGACTGAGAAATCTCGCGATCGGCTTTGATATGGTGGAGTTTGGCAAATATCGTTACAAAATGTTTGAAAATGCTGGACATTGGTTCCCAGGGCGTAAAGCAATTCGTTGTACAGATTGCGGTGATTGCTTACCACGATGTCCAGAAAAATTAGATATTCCCAAACTTTTGCGCGATACACATGATCGCTTGCAAGGAGAAGAAGGCAAGCGACTTTGGGAATAGGATTGTTGTTGTGGCAAAGCTTCAACAACGATGATGTAGGTTGTCTGCTATTAGTTTTTTGGTACGATGAGATACCTTCTGCATTTAGAAATAAGCAAAACCTAAAATAAATCTATGGCTTCTAGTTATTCTTTCGATATAGTTAGCGATTTTGACCATCAAGAACTTGTCAATGCGATCGATCAGACCCGTCGTGAAATTGTTAGTCGATATGACTTAAAAAGCACTAAAACAGAAGTTGAACTTGAAAAAGAATCAATAACCATTAACACTAATAGTGAAATGACGCTTACCTCTGTAGTTGACGTGATGCAATCTAAAGCAATTAAGCGTGGCTTGTCTCTAAAAATCTTTGACTACGGCGAAGTGGAATCTGCTAGTGGTAATCGCGTAGTTCAAAAGATTAAGCTGAAGCGCGGAATTGAGCAAGAGCAAGCAAAAAAACTATCCAAAACCATCCGCGATAATTTTCCTAAAGTTCAGGCTTCTATCCAAGGTGATGCATTACGGGTTACTTCCAAATCAAAAGACGAACTTCAAGAAATCATCCAACTTGTGAAGACAGAAGACTTTCCACTTGCACTGCAATTTACAAACTATCGTTAATAAAAAACGTGAGTTCGATATAGTCATTTGCGCCGCGCGAAGCGCGGCGCAAATGACTATATTGAATTGACATCAAAAAGGGCGCTAAGCGCCCTTTTTGATTAAGAAGCTTTGGACATTTGTTCTAAAATCCTCTGCACGATTTGCCAACCCGTGAGAGTTTGCCATGCAAAAACGCCTATCAAAGCTGTATTTACCGTAATATGTGTAACTC
>JBJTVM010000025.1:0-9765 GCA_046081205.1 Pseudanabaena sp.
TTTATAACAAGTTTAAGAAGCCTTGGCAATTAAGCGATCGCGTGGGTTTACATAATTTACGACATCAGGATGAGCATGTTTCCAAGAACGGGCATGTAAAAATGTGGGCAGTTCAATTTTGCTGGTGGGAACTATGTCTATAGTTTGAGATTGATGCTGATATTCCAGCGATTTTATTGCATTTTGCGAATTGTCTTCAATTTCATTTAAAACCTGTAAAGCTAGATGGAGATGAGCTTCCAGATACTTAATCCGATTTTGTAAGGCTTCAATGGTTGCTTCTTGGGTATTCATAACATGATCTCCACCAGTTAGCTGATATTGATTTTTTATCTAAATTTATGTAAAGAGAGTTTAGTCCTTATATCTAAATGTCATCATCCTACCAAAGCATGATAATCAATTCTTTGCATTCAAATGCAAATCAAGAGATTTTTTGAAAGCTTTGCTCAGCAGAGCTTTCAAAAAATCTCTTGGGTTACTTCGTAATTTTAATGTGATATCAATTCAGAAAAGTGAGACAACACTTCTGTGAATTAAAACCCAAACCCTGTAAAGATTTTGAAAGTATAAAATGGTGTAGCCATTTTGTGATTTGGTACGAGTTCAATGCAATGCTTTTCTTCAATATGGGGATTATTGACTTAAAAAACTTAATATTTCACCCAATATCCAATCCATTTCTTCTTTTTCCATCAAAATCGAATCAAAATTATGTTGCTTTTCTCCTCTCCAAATCGAATAATGCGTACTTTTTTGCCCATTATCAGCGACCGCCTCAACAATACCAATGCGCGTAATTTCTGAGTTATAGCCACGTTCGCGACCGACACGAACTCCCCACAAATACCATGCAATCTCAAAAGTTTGGCGATTTACTTCAATTAAAATATTGCCGATCAGCGCATAGCCAAATAGCAAAGCACACATCAAAAACATTATGCCAACCACAAATGCTGCAAAACCCAAAGGAATTTGAGAGAGCAGTCCAAGGGTATTCAGGTAAGGCAAAATAAATTTATCTAAAGCCCAATAAATCAGAATTGCCAGCCCGCCAAAGAACAATGTAAGAGGTCGAAAACCAAGACTAGGAATTTTAAAAGTGAGGTGATCGCTTGTTCTTTCGTAATGAATTCTTGTATCTAGAGGCTTGAGTTTTTGGGCTTTTTCGACTTCTCCTGATGCTTTTAACGAGGCAATGTAAGTATTCGTCAGTTGATAGCTAGTACTCTTACTTTCCAAAGCTGCCAATGCTATACGTGCGGAATTAAAGCGATCTTCGGTTGTAGGTTCGATCGCATTTGCTAACCAATCGGCAAATGCAGGTGAAATGTTAGTACAGGCTTGTACATCGATTTTCATTCGGTTTTGGGGCAGATCCGACGGTAGTCTTTGTGTAAGCAGAAATAGTAAGGTTGCGCCTAGTCCATACAAATCTGATGCACAATTTGCCTGTCCGCGAAATTGTTCAGGAGCCATATAGCCATAAGTTCCCACAAAGGTACTCCCACCTGCGATCGTATTGCGGTAAACATCTTGGACTGCACCAAAATCCACGAGAGCGATCGCGCTATTGGGACGACGAATTAAATTTTGAGGCTTAATATCGCGATGCACAACGGGTGGTGATAGTTCGTGCAAGTAGCAAAGTATAGTCAAAATTTGTGTAGCAATTTCCTGTACATCATCTTCCGTCATTCGTTTGCCCTGCTGGACAATTTGTGCCAAGGACTCACCCTCGATTAATTCCTGCACGAGATAAAAGCGGCGATCGCTTTCTAAATCAATATGAAAATAATCAAGATATTTAGGAATTTGTGGATGATTGAGACTAGCTAAAACCTTTGCCTCTCTTTCAAATAATTCAATTGCTTTCCATTGGCTAGATTGCCTTAAAGACAATACTTTTATAGCTACGGATTGATTGCTAAGGCGATCGCTTGCTGCATAGGTAGTTGCCATACCACCACGACCTAATAAGGATTTAATCACGTAGCGATCGGCTAAAATCTCACCAATTTGATGCAATTCTTCCATCATTTTTCCTGAAATATGACTTACAGCGCTTTGCGCTTACTTAAAACCCAGAAATATTTTTGAAAGTGGCGCTTCGCATCACTTTCAAAAATATTTCTGTACTACTCAAAGCCTCAATAGGCTGTAAAGATTAGCCTCATAGTAATTAAAGTGTGTACTGCAAGGCTAACTCATTTGAAATAGTTCAATTAGATATCTACAATTTAAGATTTCTGGTGGCGTGGCTTTGTCTCGCCATCAGAAATCTGATTCCTTATTTTACGGCAAAGCCCTTAGGCAAATTTTGCAGTTTACTTTAATTGACTTTAGAGTTGTACAACGTAAATTAGAATTTAAATCTTTGGCATTTGTTTGTATATGACAATCTATTTCTATAGCCAAAATCAAGCCTACGCAGAGTTCTCTAACTTCGCACCCTTTGGCATTGAGCTAGATGGACAGTGGTGGCGCACGACTGAGCATTATTTTCAAGCACAAAAGTTTTTAGACAAAGCCTATCAAGAAAAAATTCGCTTAGCTCCTGATCCGAAAACTGCCGCTAATTTAGGGAGAAGTCGTTCAGTTCCACTTCGAGAAGATTGGGAAGAAGTTAAAGATGATGTGATGCGAAGGGCTGTTCTCAAGAAATTTCAAACCCATCGCCAACTCAAATCGCTTTTGATTTCCACAGGTGATCAGGAAATTGTGGAAAACGCCCTAGGCGATTATTACTGGGGTTGTGGAGCCGATGGCTCTGGCAAAAATATGTTAGGCAAAATTTTGCAAGAAGTCCGTGCTCAAATCTTAGAAAGCATTTAAAGCTGCTAGAATCCTGCCATGATTGATAACATCTGTAAATTTTTAGCAGAAAGCTTCTCCAAAGACTTCGCCAGTTGGATATTGGGAGAAGAGATCGCTTTAGCCAAAATCGAGCCATCCGAACTTTCAGTCGAGCCAATCCGTGCTGACTCAGTGATATTTCTCGAATCAACCAAGATAATCCTGCATATTGAATTTCAGACCGAGCCAAATAAAAATATTCCCTTCCGCATGGCAGATTATCGGCTTAGGCTATATCGTAGGTTCCCCGATAGACAGATTCATCAGGTCGTTATCTATCTCAGTGCCAGCCAATCACCATTAGTGCATGAAACAACATTTAGGGCTTGCAAATTAAGCCATGAATTTAGCGTAATTAGGCTATGGGAGCAGCCCACAGAAATATTTCAGCGATATCAAGGGCTATTTCCTTTTGCAACATTATCTCAAACCAGCAACCCCGAAGAAACGCTAAGACAAGTTGCCAAGCAAATCGAAGATATCCAAGATAAAGAAGTACAAAGTAACGTAGCTGCATCGACCGCTATAATATCAGGTATAGCCCTGAATAAAGAAATCATCCAAAGACTTTTGAGGAGCGAGATTATGAAAGAATCAGTAATTTATCAAGACATTTTACTCCAAGGCAAGGCTGAAGGCAAGGCTGAAGGTAAGGCTGAAGGTAAGGCTGAAGGCAAGGCTGAAACTGCTAATCAAATTGCCATAAATATGTTGCTTTCCAATATTTCTGTAGAATTAGTTGCTCAATTTACGGGGCTCACCCTCAAACAAGTCGAAAAGCTAAAAAAGGTATCCCAGAAATCTAAGATGCCTAAATCGTCTAAATCTAAGCGAACACCCAAAAATTAATTGTTACTATTCGCATAATGGAAAGTTATCGAAATCAACATCAGTTAAACCTGCAAATAGTTCATGCATTACAGCGCTTTGCGCTTACTTAAAACCCAGAGATATTTTTGAAAGTGGCGCGAAGCGCCACTTTCAAAAATATCTCTGTACTACTCAAAGCCTCAATAGGCTGTATTTGGGGAGGAGAAGCTATTAGGATAAACATGTCCCTGACTAATTGGCATATCTTAGAAACAGTTGAACCACCGACTTGGTTAATCAAAAAAGTCGGTAAGTATGCCGCGCAGTTACTTTATCAAAGAGGAATATTTGAGCCTGAGCAAGTAGCTGCATTTTTAGATACAGCAGCCTATCAACCGACGAGTGCTTTTGAGTTTCCTGAGATGGGGCAGGCGATCGCCAGAATTCAACAGGCCTATGAACAAGGTGAAACGATCGCTATTTGGGGAGACTTTGATGCAGATGGAATTACGGCAACATCGGTATTGTGGGAAGGGCTAGGACAGTTTTTTACACAAGGCGATCGCTTAGTTTTTTATATCCCTGATCGCCTTAAGGAATCCCACGGAATTTCGATTCGAGGTCTAGATGAACTGCGATCGCAATGTCTTGCTGAAGGAAAATCATTGAGCCTAATTATTACTTGTGATACAGGTAGCACTTGTTTGGCTGCAATAATCCATGCTCAGGAGTTAGGAATTGAGGTGATTGTTACTGATCACCACACTTTGCCCGATGCACGTCCACCTGTTACAGCCATTATCAATCCGCGTTACTTAACAAATCAGCACCCATTATTTAATTTGTCGGGTGTAGCAGTTGCCTATAAATTAATGGAAGCACTCTATGAAACTTTGCCTGAAGTTCCCCAACAACCCCTAGAGGATTTATTAGATTTAGTTGCGATCGGGCTAGTAGCCGATTTAGTGCAGTTGACAGGGGATTGCCGTTATCTCGCCCAGAAGGGAATAGAGATCTTGCGCCAAAAGAAACGCCTCGGTGTACGAATGCTCCTCGAACAATGTAAGCGCGTTGGCGATCGCCCGATTGATATCAGCTTTGGTATTGCACCAAGGATTAATGCAGTTAGCCGAATCTGGGGCGATGTGCGGAAATGTGTGGAATTGCTGACTACCCATGATGAGAATGTTTGCAAGTCTCTGATCGATCAAACGGAATTGGCAAATACACAGCGTAAAGCTTTACAGAAAAGATTATTCAAACAAGTTCAGGAGAAAATTAAACAGCTTGATTTATCCACAACAGGAATTATCATCCTTGCTGATCCGCAATGGTCAGTGGGAGTTTTAGGTTTAGTGGCTGGTCAAGTAGTTGCTGAATATGCCCGTCCGACAATTCTCTGTACGGTTGAGGATGGGATTGCCAAGGGCAGTGCGCGATCAATTGAGGGAATTAATCTTTATGATCTCCTCAAAGAGCAAGAGCATTTGTTACTGAGCTTTGGTGGGCATCCTTTGGCGGGTGGTTTGAGCTTTCGATTGGAAAACTTACAGATACTATCTGAGTCCATTGATCGGAAATTTTGGAGTCAATATGGACAACTGCAAAGTAAGACCATCAAGGTTGATCTAGAGGTAGCGATCGCTGATCTTACTAAAGATTTATTTAATGAATTTAAGTGCCTAGAACCCTTTGGTATGGGGAATCCTTATCCAAAATTATTAGTTCGCAACTGTATATTTTCAGAAGTATCTAATGCCAATATTCGTACTGCAAAGGGGCAGAAAGTTGAATATATTAAAACCGAATTTACGCTAAGCGATCGCCTTGGCAATCAAATTCATGGTGATTGGTGGGGACATTATAGCTATGAGTTGCCTGATACAGCTTGTGATGTCGTAATCGAACTAGTCGATAATGCCTTTCGCCGTAGTTATGATGTGCGTCTGCTGGATTTCCATGCTCAGAGTATGCCCTTAAGTGCGGAATTGTCCACTCTTGCCACAGAAATCAAAAATTCTCCTGTCAATCTCCAGATCATTGATTGGCATGGACGTGATGCCATCCACCTTGATCAATCTTTAGCAGCAACTATCTGCGATCGCTGTCCGCAAAGTTGGCAAGCCCTGAACAATATCATTGATCTCGCTCATCAAGCCAATCAATCTCTCGCTCTAGTTTATCCAGACCCTCAGCAAATAAATGGCGCGATCACATGGCAAACTCTTGTGGGAATAGCTAAATATCTAAGTCGCACAGGCAAGGAAATCAAGCGATCGCAGTTAATTACCAAATTGGGAATTGATGATCAAGATGTGTTGCAAATTGGGTTTGATGAGCTTCAACAATATGGCTATGCTGTCCAAGCGATCGCCAATTCCTCAGATGCTCTTGATGTAAATATTCGGATCATTTCAATTCCATCAACCGATGATGGAACTACACCAGCAAAGCAATTTATTCAAGCTGCGAATGAGTTAGCCTTTCAACAGCAGTTTTTTGATCATCAGTTAAAGAAGCTAGCAGCAGACATCGAGAACAAATAAACTTTTACAGGTTTATTCGATATAGCCATTTGCGCCGCGCGAAGCGCAGCGCAAATGGCGAGATGAATTATATATGCATCTTTAAGTTTTTGTAACTTATGCCCCGATTCGAGAATATCCTGTTAACCTAAGTAAAAGAAACATGAGTAGCAATCAAACGCCGCTCATGTTTCTCTATTTAGAGAATTACTGAATAATTTGTGCATATGAAGCGTTTTCGGGATGAATGGATTGACGAATGGTGTCAAGAAAATGGTTGGACTGACCTATTTGTAGAACGTTGTTGTAACTATTGGGCATTTCCACCCAGTTCTGTAATGCCATTGCCAATTCCTAACGATATTCTTCGAGCAATTAAAAATGCCAAAGGTATGAGCGATGATGAAAAAACATGGACATTTGCCGCGATCGCCATTTCCTGCCTAGCATCAATCTTTAGCTTTATTTTCAAAAACCCCTTACCGATTACCTGTGCATTCGGATGCGTAGCCTTTATCGTGGGACAACTAGAAATTGAAGAATTTTAATTGAACATGTGTTCAATATCGCCATTTGTGTCGTGCTTCGCACGACACAAATGGCAGAAAATGGTAAGAATCGCTCAGCGATTCTTACCATTTTCTGCTTTCGTCGATCAGTAAAAAAGGCTCGCTGATGCGAGCCTTTTTTTATAGTGCGAGTATTTTGGCTACGAGTGCAAGGCTCTCTTCGTAGAGAACATCCATACCCCAGCGCTGTAGCTGTTGACCAAGAAGAGTATCAGCACTTTGATCAGACAAAGGTGATACTTGATGTACACGGTAGTTCTGCGCTCCACCACCAGCTTCCATCCGCATACAGCCTGTAGATTCCGAGCAAAATACATTGCAAGCATCAGTATTTTGATTGGAGGCTGTCAAACGCAAACCAATCATATCGCCAACTACCTCACCAACATCACCAATAGGAATCGCAGCTAACTCAGCCTTAATTTGGATATGGTTGCGACCTTCAAAAATAACATGCTGAATGTTGTAGTCACCGCCCTCAATGTTACGTTCGACTGGCTCCCAATCAAGGCGACTGGCAATCCATCCCAAAAACATTAGAGCTTGAGTACTATTACCACGCTCGTAGTCAATGGTGATCCCATCAATTTCCCATACAGCAGCACGGCGATCTGGTTGATCAAACGCTTGAGCAGTAAGCTCTTGCCAAGGTGCCAGACGTTGCCAATTCAAATCTGCAATTTGCGTACCCGCTTGGATCATGCCTTGCACTTTGAGCAAGTCTGCCTCAGAATTGACAAAAGAAGCTGAGTCCATAATTAAGCGATTGCTTAAATTAACTAGCTTCTCAAACATGCGCGTATTTGGTGCAGGACTATCTTTCCACCACAGAAATACGGGTAAATCGGGGATCAGTAATTCTGGAAGAATGCTATGTACGCGATCAAAGGCTAATTTCGCGCCCGTAAGAGTGATATATTCACCACAGATTAGGGAGCTACGGCTTTTTTGAATTGGGCAGTATGCGGCTACCTGTGCGGATATACCTTGATCCTCTTCATTTAAAGTTACCAAATCGATGACTCGACATGGACTTTGAGAAACGATCGCATCAACAGAAGCCATCCGTGATGCTGCACCAATAGTTTCTGGTTCGTACACTAGCAGATTAAATGTAGTAGCACGGGCTGCTGAACTTTCACCATAGGACTGCCAGATTTTGCTTAGCTCTGCTTCGACTTGAGATACCGAGACATCTTTGGGAGCTTGCAAAGATACAACGGAAGTTGCTTGCGTATTCATAATTTTGTTGAATCAACACCGTTTATATTGATCTTAAATAATTTGGCAACGCCAAATTATTTAAGGTGTTTATAGTCGTCGCCATTGCCGCCCATCACGTTCGATCAGTTGTTCAGCTTCAGATGGGCCCCATGTCCCTGCTTCGTATTGTGGAACAACACTGGGATCATTGGGCATTTCCCAAGCTGAAAGCGCTGGGGTTACGACTTTCCAGGCCGCTTCGACTTCGTCACCTCTTGTAAATAAGGTCTGATCGCCCAACATACAGTCTAACAACAAGCGATCGTAAGCATCGGAACCTTCGATACCAAAGGTTTTTCCATAGCCAAAGTCCATTTCTACCGATCGCGATCTTAGGTCAGCCCCTGGCATTTTTGCCTCGAACTTTAAGGCAATCCCCTCATTGGGTTGAATCCTTAGAGTCAACACATTTGGGGACACCTGTTTAGCTGCCGACTGAAACAGTAAATAAGGCACATCACGAAACTGAATCGCAATTTCGCTGACCTTTTTAGGCATCCGTTTGCCAGTTCGCAAATAGAAAGGAACACCTTGCCAACGCCAATTATTGACTTCAAACTTCATCGCCACATAGGTTGGTACTAAAGACTCAGGGTTTACATTTGGCTCGCGGCGATAGCCTTGTACCTGTTTTCCCTTCATCCAACCCTCGCTGTATTGGGCGCGTACACATGATCGATCTAGTTTGCGAGTATCAGCAAGTCGAGTCGCCTGAATCACCTTCACCTTCTCATTGCGAAGAGAATCTGCATCCATAGAATTTGGTGGTTCCATTGCAGTTAGGCAGAATAGTTGCATTAAATGGTTTTGCAACATATCCCTAAGCGCTCCAGAGTTTTCGTAATAACCTGCCCGATCCTCAACGCCAACTGTTTCGGCAACTGTGATTTGGATATGGTCGATAAACTGACGATTCCATAATGGCTCAAAAATCGCATTAGCAAATCGCAACACTAACAGATTTTGAACGGTTTCTTTGCCTAAGTAATGGTCAATACGATAAATCTGTTTTTCATCACAGGATTTCTGCACAACCCGATTTAGGTCTTGACATGATGACAAATCACGACCGAATGGCTTCTCAATTACCACGCGAGTTTTTTGGGGATTCTTAATCATGCCAGCCTGCCCCAACTTTTCGATCGCATCTGTAAAGTAATTTGGCGAAACGGCTAAATAAAAGACGCGATTACCACGAGTGCCTCTTGTTTTGTCTATTTGCCCCAAAAGCTCATCAAGTTTGCGATAATCATCGAGATTGCTCATATCAAGCGATTGATAATACAAGCCTTCAGCAAAATCATCCCAAATTGCTTCAGCCCCAATACCGACAGAGAATTTTTCTACGCCCTCACGCATTTGCTCACGGAAATAGTCATGGCTCCAAGGTCGGCGTGCGACACCCACGATTGTGAGTTCGGGAGGTAAGCGACGCTGCTGCTTGAGGTGATAGATTGCAGGAACTAGCTTTCGGACTGTCAAGTCACCTGAAGCGCCAAAGATGACTAGAATCAATGGCTCAGGTGTTCTTTCTTGCTGTAAACCAACCCTTAAGGGATTTTCGAGTATTTGTACCACAGGCTCGGTTGTTGAACGCTAGCAAGATTTTAGCCAATACATTTAGTATTCAAGCAATATCGTCTGTTTTCCTTTAGGATCACTAGCCTTATTTTGAGGTTTTACGCACATATATAGCAAAGCAAGAGATACAAACCCAAAGGATGGGTGGCGGCGCGAAGCGC
>JBJTVM010000026.1:0-19020 GCA_046081205.1 Pseudanabaena sp.
AAAATCAATTAGCTCAGTCTACAGTTCAAGCAAAGGACTTACCGAATTTGCTAACTGGCTCGGCAGCCCTTCGCAATCTGACGGGTTTAAATGTTGATAATTCAGGTAATGTGCTGGTGGCTGGTACAGCGATTCCCAATACGACGGGAACAGCGATCGCTTCAGGTAATCTCAATGTGTCTAGCAATACAAGCAAAGGTGGTGAGATTAATGTTTTAGGCGATCGCGTTGGTCTGGTTTCGGCAAATCTCAATGCTTCTGGTGCGATCGGTGGCGGCACTGTTCTCATCGGTGGTGATTATTTGGGTAAAGGCATTGTTCCCAATTCCCAAATCACCGTGGTTGATCAAGCATCAACTATTAAAGCTGATGCAATACTGTCGGGAAATGGTGGCAAAGTCATTGCTTGGGCAGATGACAAAACTAGTTTTAGTGGCAAAATCTCGATACGTGGTGGACTGAATGGAGGTAATGGAGGTTTTGTCGAAACCTCTGGCAAAAACTATCTAAATATTCAAAATGCTTCTGTTGATGCTGCTGCTTTAAATGGAAGTATCGGCAACTGGCTTCTCGATCCGCTTAACATTATCGTGCAGAACGGAGGAGCAGCGACGTTAGTAAATGTAGCTAATGCCGCAGATACAGTCAATACCTTCACAATTGACCCTTTGACAATTGCGGCGGCTGTGGCAAATGTGACGCTCGTGGCCTCGAACAATGTCACCTTTAACGACAGCATATTCATGAATAACGCTGGGGTTGGGTTGACAGTCAATGCTGGTAACAGCTTGACTGTTGCTTCTGGAGTCAATATTGATACAGATAATGGCGCGATTAATTTTACGGCTGCGAATATGAACATCGCTGGTACTCTACGCAATGGTAATAAGGACTCACCAGTTAACTTGAATGCCACAGGAGATATTACGATCGCTTCTCAAGGAAATAATTTTTTCAATCCCGCTATTACTGCTGGCAATATCTCGATTATTAGCACAAATGGCAATATTTCCACAGGAAGCATTAAATCAATTACAGCTACAGGTAGTAATGTTTCTCTAATTGCCAACAATGGCAACGTTACTCTTAATGGTTATATCCAAGCTGGCGATGCGAATAATGCTCCAAATGACAGTACGATCACAATTAGAGGCAATAGTTTTCGGGCTATCAACCCAATCCAAGGTCCTGAAAATATAGGGGGCCTAAGCATTCCACTTAGTCTAGTAGTTTTTAACGCTAACCAACAGAACAATAATCCTACTACTCCAGCCCCACGGCGCATAGAACTAACCCTACCCAATGACACTCAACCGAGAATTATCGCTGGTAGCGCCGCTAATCCCTTAAGTATTTCAATTGTGATTCTGAAAGATACTTCATTTAAGTTCTCCAAAATTACACCAACTCCTTCTGGAGTAAATTCTCCTATCGATCCACTTTTACCTACAGGTAGCGGTATTGAAGGAGCAATTAGTATTGGCACAACGAGCATTCCCCCAAATGTCTTAGTTCTTCTGTCTGACCAATCTTTTAGCTCTAATAGTAATGTGGTTGCTAATGCCTTGAATGGGGACGCGATCGCCACTGCAAGAACTGCTGACTTACAAGCAAATGCTGGTGATGTACAGGAATGTGAACCCACAGGTACAAAGAAACCACTGTTAACAATCACCGCCTCATTGCCATCAGTTCCAACTCGCGCTGCCCAAAGTTCTACCGCATCTAAGCTCGCACCTTGCAAATAATAAAACGTTTGTGAGGTTACGCTCCTTCGGTCGTAATCTCACAAACTATTTAGGATTGCTGCTCTATGAAAAACAAAATCTATCTCACCGCGATCGCCAGTGCGATTCTGCTCATAACGCCACTCTCAACATGGGCTGCTGCACCTGTCAGCCCTACGCCTACAATTCCGACTTCTCCAGCAGATGAACTAGTCCAAACTGGGTTACAGCAGTTTCGAGCCAAACAGTTTGATCTAGCGATCGCTAGTTGGCAACAAGCCCTAAAAATTTATCAACAGCAAAAGAATCACAAAGGTGCGATCAACGTCCTTGAGACTTTAGCAGAAGCATCAAAAATGCTTGGCAAATATGACCAAGCGATCGCTAATTTGCAGCAATTACTAGCTTTGGCACAAAGCCTAGGCGATCGCCAAACGGAAGCCAATGCCCTCGGCAATCTGGGTAACAACTATCGAGTGATTGGGAGCTATGCTAAGGCGCTAGAAGTTCAGAACCAAGGATTAGCAATTAGAAAAGAACTCAATGATCAACAAGGCGAAGGACAGGTTCTGGCTAGCCTCGGAAATATTCACTATGATCTTGGTAACTACAAGATCGCCATTAATTTTTATCAGCGTAGTCTGAAGATTGCGAAAGAAGTAGGCAATGTCAGTGGAGTTGTGTTTTTACTAAATAGCTTAGGCGCGATCGCAGGTACAGAAGAAGAATATTCTGAAGCTATTAAGTATTACCAGCAAAGTCTCGATATTGCTAGAAAAATTGGTTTTCGGGAAGCCGAAGGAAACGCGCTCAATAATATCGGCTCTAGCTACCATGTGCAACGCAAATATAAAGAAGCGATCGCCTACTACCAACAAGCCTTAACAGTAGCCAAGGAAATCAAAAATCCCCGCCTTGAAGGCGCGGCGATCGGTGGTATGGGGCTAGCCTATGTATTTTTACAAGAATACGACAAGGCTTTATCTCTACAAGAGCAAAGTTGGAAATTAGCCGAACAAATCGGCGAACGTCGTCTCGAAGCGATGACACTAAGCAATTGGGGCTATACATTATGGCGATCGCAAAAATATTCAGAAGCAGAGCAAAAGTTTCTTACTAGTCTAAACTTATTGGAATCTTTACGTTCCAACTTAAGTGATGGCGATAAAGTTTCCATTTTTGATACGCAGCTTCATGCCTTTAATTTGTTGCAGCAGATCATGGTTTCACAGAACAAGCCTGAAGCCGCTTTAGAGATTGCCGAGAGAGGTCGCGCTCGTGCATTTGCAGAACTTCTCTCCCGTCGTCTTAGTCCACAACAAATTGAGCCCAAACCAAAATTCCTTACAGAATCCCCACGAATCGAGGATTCTATAAGGAATTTGGATGTTGCGGATATTCGTCGCATTGCCAAACAACAAAATGCCGTAATGGTGGAATATTCCCTTATTGCTGATCCAACTTTCATTGGACAGGGAAAGCTCAAGGGTGAATATATTAAACTTTATATATGGGTAATTCAGCCTTCGGGGGAAATTACTTTTCGGGAAGTGGATCTCACAAAACTTGACCTTACCATCAGTGATCTAATTGCTGATGTCCGAAGCCTATTTAATGATTTAGGGGCGATCACTGAAAATCCTAAGAAAGTATTAGATAAGTATGTTGATCTGAAGACATTACATGGAATTCTAATCCAGCCTATTCAAGACTTACTCCCTCAAGACGAGAATACGAGAGTTATTTTTTTACCTCAAGGATTACTCTTTCTCGTTCCATTCGCGGCTCTAATTAATCCTCAAGGTCAATTCTTAATTGAGAAGCATACAGTGCAAATTGCCCCAGCAATTCAAGTTCTCGATCTCACCCATCAACTCCGTCAGCAATTGCAAAAAGTTAATTTGCAAGACACTCTAATTGTTGGCAATCCCACGATGCCTAGTTTGGGAGATCCACCAATCCAATTACCAACTTTATTAGGAGCCGAAAAAGAAGCCAAAGCGATCGCTGCTTTACTAAATACGACGTTTTTAACAGGTGATCAAGCCACAAAGACGGAAGTTATCTCAAAAATGAAATCTGCTCGATTTGTGCATCTCGCCACCCACGGCTTGTTAGAGGAATACCGCAAAGGCGATATCCCAGGGGCGATCGCTCTTGCGCCCAGCTCAACGGACGATGGTTTTTTGACAGCTAGCGAAATTGTGACGATGCGCCTAAGCGCGGAGATGGTGGTACTAAGTGCTTGTAAAACTGGACAGGGTTTATTAACGGGTGATGGTGTAATTGGGCTATCGCGATCGCTAATTACCGCAGGAGTCCCTAGTGTCGTGGTGTCGCTATGGGAAGTTCCTGATGATCCGACAGCTCTATTGATGACTAAGTTTTATCAAAAATTTCAGGCTGAACCGAGCAAAGCTAAAGCAATACGTGAAGCCATGCTTGCTACTAAAGCCAAATACCCTGATCCTCTCAACTGGGCAGCTTTTACATTAATCGGTGAGAATTAAGAAAGGGGCGCCAAGCGCCCCTTTCTTAATTCTTATAGACCGTTGCGTCCCCAGACAACAAAAGCGATCGAAAGCGTAAACATGCCGAGTACACCAAACCAGCCCAATGACAAGATATCCATAATTTCGTAACAATTTAAATAAATTTTTCTAAATATCATAATACTCTTTACCGCACCAAAGAGAAAGCTTTACTTAGGATGTAAATACAGGAGGCGCGAAGCGCCTCCTGTATTTACATCCGTATTTACATCCTAAATAAAGCTTTCATTGCTACATAAAGCGCTTTGCGCTGAATTAAAACCCAGAAAAAATTTTGAAGGCGTCGCGAAGCAACGCTTTCAACATTTTTTCTATACTACATAAAGCATCAACAGGCTGTAACAATATTCAGTCGAATGTCCATAGCAACTTTTTGCGAAGAAATGCAATCTTAATTAGTACCAAACTATCTTGTGGGTGTGCTAGTAGTAATCTAAGCTGCATACCATACCTACAAAGATCACTTTTTCTAGAGGCGATCGCATCATGGTTTCACCAAAATTTTCACCTAAAAAAATCTTAATCGCATCAGCTTGCTCTTGCTTAGCTGTAAGTTCAGTAATTGCCTTGCCATTGTCTTTGAGCTACTTTCCAGCTTCTGCCCTAGCCCAGTCACGCAGGGTGCGGTATGTTCCGCCTAGCAATCTTGGTACTCTTACTGTGTCTGTGCCAGGAGCCACCCGTAGCGCTGGTTGTACCGAGCAATCTTGTCTAATTGGACTAGTGCCAGATTTAGTAGCACAAACTTCACCAGTTCCTCAGACGATTGCAGAGCGACCAACGTTTTATTTCTTGATCCCCGAGATTGATGGTCAAGCGTACTTTCGTCTTTTTGAATCTGATAGCTCGCTAAATAAAGGCAAGCGAGTTTACCGCACATCATTTAAAATCAAAAATAAAGCAGGTATTCTTACTTTTAAAATGCCTGATAATGCTCCAATTTTAAAGCCTAATCAGAACTATATATGGGAGTTTGTCGTTGGTGATTTAACAGATGCAGAAACTGTGAGTGGCTCTATACGTCGAGTTTTGCCCAATCAAAAATTAGTTGCTCAACTCAAAAAAGTTTCGCTACCTATAGATCGCGCTGCTTTATTTGCTCAAGAGGGGATCTGGTTTGAAACTGTGCAAACTTTGGCTGAGGCTCAAAAAGGGCTCCCTAAAAAGCCAGAAATTGTCAATGAATGGACTGAGTTACTGAAATCAGCCACGCTAGATCGGGTGCTTCCCTTTGCTTTCTTGAAAAACTCAGCAATCATTCCTGAGCAAGCTGTAGAACCTACAAAGCCTCCACAAAGATACGGCTATTAGCAAGTACAAGGCGAAGCGAAGCATCATCAAATCTATGCGCCTCTATGTGGGCAAAATAGACTTTGAGGTTTTATCTGGCAAATCTTTACTTGAAAATGGCGATGAGATCTCGATTAAAAAATACCCTATGGAAATGGCGCGGGATTGCGATCGCTGCGCCCACAATTTCTCTATTGGTGATCGGCTTACGGCTAATTGGCGGACTTGAAGCACTCGAATTAGCCATGCTCGATCAGTTTTTTCGATGGCGATCGCCTGAGCCAGAGGATCGCCGTATTGTGATTATTGGCATTGACGAAGCCGATATCCGTCAATATCAATGGCCAATTGGTGATGCTTTATTGACGAAATTATTAGATAAGGTACGTCAGCAAAAGCCCCGTGCGATCGGCTTAGATATTGCCCGTGACAAAACCGATGATGTTGGCTATCCACAATTAGAAAAGCTATTTAAATCTACTCCCAATTTAATTGGCGCTTATAAAACACCTGATTTAGTTGCTTCAAATTTCTCAGTTTCCGATATCAAACCGCCACCTGCGCTTGCCCAAGTCGAGCAAGTTGGCGCAGTCAATCTTCCCTTGGATACGGATGGAAGGATTCGGCGAGGAGTCTTATCTTTGCGTCTACCCGATGGCACAGTAGGGCTTAGTTTTGGGTTGCAATTAGCTCTTCTTTACTTAGATGGTGAAAAAATAGTTCCCTTTGAACAAGCTCTTAACCCACCCAAATTACAAACAAGTGATGGTGGTTATATTCGCATTGATGCTGGTGGACATCAATTTATAGTTAATTACCGCCGATCGCTTCAAGGCTTTCAGACTGTGCGAATGGCAGATGTATTGGAAGGAAAAATCGCTCCCGATCTGTTACGCGATCGCATCGTGATGATTGGGGTAACTGCGGTTAGCTTGAGGGATTGGTTCTTTACTCCCCTTGACGGAGGGCTAGGCAGTAACAGAATTTTGACATCTGGGGTGGAAGTACATGCTCAGATTGTGAGCCATATTCTCAGTAGTACCCTTGATGGTCGAGTCACAATTCAGTCATGGGAAGAGCATTGGGAATGGCTCTGGATTCTTGGATGGTCACTAGTTGGCTCAACTTTGATTTGGCAATGGCGCAATATCAACATCAAAGGTCGGAAAATTCAGGCGATTATATGGCGATCGCTGAGCGTCTTAGTCTTAACAGCAGGGCTATTTACATCCTGTTTGATGGCCCTAACCTATGGCTGGTGGTTGCCCTTTGTTCCTGCGGCGATCGCCTTTTTTGGTGGTGGCGTGATCGTCACTAGCTATCTAGCAATCACGGCCGCGCAGATTCGGACTTACTTTAGCCGCTACTTGACTGATGCTGTGGTCAAAAGTTTATTAGAAACACCTGAAGGGCTAAAACTAGGAGGCGATCGCCGCAAAGTAACCATCCTCATGTGTGATCTACGCGGCTTTTCCACAATTTCCGAGAAAATGCCCCCCGAAAAGGTTGTGGAAATTCTCAATGTGTTTTTAGGAACGATGACCGAGGCGATCGCTACTTATCAAGGCACAATTGATGAGTTTATTGGGGATGCAATTTTGGTGTTATTTGGTGCACCAATTTATCGCGAAGATGATGCGGCAAGGGCTGTAGCTAGTGCGATCGCTATGCAATTAGCAATGCGATCGGTAAATGAGAAACTCACCCAAATGCAGTTGCCCGAAATCGCAATGGGAATTGGCATTAATACAGGTGAAGTCGTAGCAGGTAACATCGGTTCCCAGTCTCGCGCTAAGTACGCCGTAGTTGGCAATCATGTCAATCTTACAGCACGAATTGAATCCTATACTGTGGGAGGACAAATCTTAATTTCGGAAACTACCTATGCAGAAATACAGGAAATCGTCAAAACCAATGGCTCTATGGAAGTCGAGCCTAAAGGTGTATCACATCCAATTTCGATCTACGATATTTGCGGAATTGGTGGCATCTATAATCTCGAACTTCCTTCTCTCAGTGATTCGTTGCAAATATTACCTAAACCTATTCCGATTACCCACCGCATTTTAGAAGAGAAGCACCTTGGCTCCGAGATATTTACGGGAGAACTACGACAGCTATCACCCTATGGAGCAGAGATTTTCTCGGATCAGGATGTTCCTGTATTATCAAATCTCAAACTCCATCTTCAAGTGTATGACCAAACCCAACAGCTAGAGATTGAAGGCGAAATCTATGCCAAAGTATTAAAGCACCAGCAGTCTCATCATCATCTACCCGAACAAGTCACATCGGAGATGCGAGCGCTAGATAATGAGTTAGCGATCGCTGCAAATATCTCCCAAGCGCGATCGCCATACACTAAAACGATTTATGTACATTTCACCACAGTGCCAGCCCATCTCAAGGCGTGGCTCAAGTCATCTGAACCCAAAATATAAGTGGCGACGCGAAGCGCCGACACTCATATTTTGGGGTTAATGGCTACGCCATTTTGTGCTTTGGTATTAATCATCGGTATATGGTTCGACCTTAACTTCGGGACTATCAATCGCAGTCATTACAAAAAGGCGATCTTTGTAACGGAAAATGAATGATGTTGGACTGAGCCAACGCATAAACCGAAATCCATTAATCTCTCCTGTAAAGCCAAATTTTGCAACAAAAGTTTGGAGGTCAACCTTGCGTGCGTTGGTTACTTTTTTGCAACAGCCTTCCATCCCATAGGTTACCTGCTCAATAAATACCGCGTTATAAATATCCTCAAGAAGAATGACAACTCGATAAGCTTTTCCTTGAACCTTTGCATTGGCATCACTTGCAAACCAATCAATTGGACTTTGAGAGAGTTGTACGATCCAAGGATAGTAGTTCGTATTAGCAGGAGTTGTTTTGATAGCGACTGGCTCAGCAAATGCAGCAATGGGCATGATTGCCAGAAAAAGAAACACTAAAAGGTGAAAGGGCGTTTTCATTGGCTTTACCATCACATATTTTGCAATTAGATGATGCGATTACAACAAAAGATGTTTCTTTATCGATCATATAATTTTTCTTGCGAGCGCAATCTTAATACAATCCCATGCAGCAAAACATTTACGAAATTCTTAGTCAAACACAACGACAACGTGTAGGTGATGGTGTTGTTACCTCAATTTTTGATAATTGTCCATCAACATTTCGCAAACTAATTTTAGTTTTGCCCCAACTAGGCGATTTTGATAGCCTCGAATATATTTGGTGGATACAGAGAGACATTGAACGTCTAAAACAAGAAGAAATCGCAGTTCGGGCAATTGGCATCGGCGATCGCCAATCGGGAGAATATTTTTGTAAATTTACGGGCTTTGATCCTAGTTGGATGTTTGTCGATGCCACAGGAGAACTGCATCGTCAATTAAATCTCTACTCAGGACTAACTACTAAATTTCCCCTACTATCATCAGGACAAAGTGCTTGGATCAATCTGATGCTAATGTGTGCAGGGGTTGGCAGCCAAGGAACTTTAAAAGAAGTTTTTCGCGGTTATACTGGCGATCGCCATGCACCACAACTTATCGACGATCAAGAAATAATTAAAGCCTCGCCATTACCAGCCTTGAGAGGTTCCTTCTTTAAATGGGCTGGTGGTAGTGGATTTCAGCGTCCTTTTGAACTAGCAACTTTGCGACTGCGAAATATGGCAGAGGTTTTGGGCAACTGGAACGCCTATGTTCCCGACGCATCGTATATGACACAACGCGGCGGTACTTTCCTATTTGATGCTCAAGACGCATTGGTTTATGAACATCGCGATCGCGGTATTTTAGGATTTGCTGCTAACCCTAGCTATCCCCTGTCGTTTCTATTTACCGATCAATCTGCTCGACCAAATAATCAAGAAAATAATCAAGAAATAATCAACGCTTAAGCCTTTTCCTCAAAGTCAGGAGCATAGGCTTGGAGGAGGTTACTAAGCTGCGACAAGACTGAATCTTTGTTTACCGAGCCAAAAGTAGAGCGATCAGGGAAGAATTCAGGACGGTCGAGGTTGCGATCAATCGCTTCTTTGACCTGCTGGGCGATCAAATGCTGGAGATCAGCAAGCGCTCTGTCCCGTTGATAATTAGCCCCTTGCTCAGTAGTAGCGTACAAAGGCGGTAACCGATTAAGCGCGTAAGCGGCAATATCCCCCAAATCCAAAACTTTATTACTATTAGCTTCGATTTCAGCAACCCTTGCCACAGCTTCAATCAAAACCAATTCTTCCATGACGTTGATAAATTGCTTGCGAGGTACAGCTACAACTTCCCCCGTAAGTAATGCACCCATCAGACGATCAAGAGCCATATACTCTTCAACTGATAGCTCAAAAGCGCTATCACAAATCCGCCCCACTTCGGCTTCCATCGCAGGAGTTAGGTAGCCATCTTGTAAAGCCTGTTCGACAATAGACTCAATGCTGGTCTTTTCTATCTTTTCCACTGTTATCTCTTTAATAGCGCAACACTAAGGTACTTCAATAGGAATAATCGTATATTCGGGTAGAGACATTTGAAAATGCTCTTTCTGGCTGAGCAGGATTACCAGCCGTGCCACAGACTGGGGCTTAACTGCCAAATCGCTCCAAGGTATAGCAACTTCTAGGCACTGCTCAAAACCTATTTTTGTGTGAGTTGCGATCGTTTCCCATTGAAATTTTTCTGTGGATTCTTGAAGTTTGACTGACTTATCAGCAAAATTGATCGCTAGGTGATGGCGAAATAAATAATTTAGCGGCGATACGTCAGGCACATCAAGAAGTTCTACAGGACTGTTTGGATGAATCCGACTAGGATAAAACCACAACAATTGTAGTTTACTTTGGGCGATGCTCTCTAGATTACTAAATTCTAGGCGCAAGTAGCAATAAAAATGATCGTAACCATACCATAGTCGCTTAACAGGCGTATTTTGGTGCATCGCCCCCCGCGCTCCGCTAATTTCGATTTTACCAGCACCTTGCCAATCATCACTTTCAAATCGACCATTAATCATCGGCTCAATTAAGCCAGTGGGACGATCGCTAGTAGATACATCGTGCGGCTCAAGGGGATAGAGCAAGGCATGGGGTATTGGCTCATTGAGAGCGCGATATATTACCTGTAAATGTTCACGAAATAGGCGATCGAACATTGCGTCATCGTTGGAGCTATGCCCTTCACCAAACCACCAAACCCAATCTGAGCCTTCCGCGGCCATCAAGCTTTCCCATGCTTCAGGATTATTCTCTGGGGTCGCTTCATGATGATTTGCCAAAACATGCCGCGCTTCAGCCAGCAGTTCCCAAGCCCGATTTTTAACGGGATCACCAATCCATGTCGTAAAGCTAGAGTCGATCCATGAGCCACTATGTAACTGGTGCGGTGGAATTTTATCAATCGGCGGGAATTTGTCTAGATATTCCGATGGCGTTACCAATTTCAAATTTTCGTTGTTAGACAAATTTTCGTAAAGCGTCTGCAAGAAAGGGTTGCCATCTTGAGGATAAAATTCCCAACAGTTTTCGCCATCAAGGGCGATGGTTACTAACCAAGGCTGACCTTCAGGATGTTCGGCTAAATATTCATTTTGCTGTTTTTGAATTGTCATCAGACGATCGCATAGGTCATCAATAGCAGCTTGGGGCAACAAGGCTCCGTAGCTAAAGCCAATCAAGTCTGAGAGTAAGCGATCGCGAAAAATAATTGCCAAGTCTCCATGAATAGTTTCAAGGCGATAGGGCTGATAAAGCAGGTGCGGCGCGTCAATCGCTCCCCGTTCATCACGACGGAAATAATGTCCGAGACTCCAACCTAATACGCCCTCATCGGAGCATAGCCACGAGAAGCCCTGTTTAGAAACATGGGGCAAGATGGCAGGGCTGACGGACTGCTCTGACGGCCATAAACCTCTGGGATCGCAGCTAAAGTGTTGGCGGTAGACTTCCTTGGCTTTTTCTAAATGTAAGGTAATGTCTGGTTCATGACGAAAGCGATGATCAGGCAGATACATTTGCGGCACGGCGATCCGTCCAGCCTGCGTGTCAGCCAAAAGCGGCATGATCGGATGTGTATAAGGCGTAGTCGTGATTTCTATTTGTCCAGTTTTTTGCATGAGCCGATGCTGTGGCAAAATCCGCGCAATAATCTCACGTTGCTTGCTATAGATCCTCTGGCGATCAGCAAGGGTAAAATCTTTGCCGCGATCGTACCATTCGGCAATTTCGGGATCGGCCTTACGAAAGAGGGGATCAATCCAAGCCAAGTTGTGCCAAGCCAGTAAGTCGCTGAAATCTGGGGCTAGCCAATTATTGACACACCACTCAATTCCATAGGCTTGCTTTTGAGCTAACAAGTCAGCATAGCGATGATATGGCTGAATCATGGTTTGATGGTTGGCATCAAAAAAATGTTCAACGATGAAATGCTTTTGCGGACGCGTTAACGTATCTACAGGGGTCAGGGTCAATGCTAAATAAGGATCAAATGCTTTCCCCTCAACATAATCTTGCAGTTGTAAAATAAGAGATGGCACTAGATTGATCGTTTGATGTAGTTTTGGATATCTGGACAACATCAACGCCAAATCTAAATAATCTTTTACGCCATGCAACCTCACCCAAGGCAAATGGTACTTACCCGCGATCGCGCTTTTGTAGAGGGGTTGATGTTGGTGCCAGATAAATGCGATATGTAGAGGATATGACATAGGATGACTGGCAATATGACTGGCGATACTTCTAGAAATTGTGACACACCTAATCCTAGTTCGATCCAAATACTTTGTATAAAGCTATGTACGTTTAGCTTTAGCATCTGTCTGATGGGTTGTGCGCCTGCTGCTACCGAAGTGCCCAAGACAGCAACTCCGTCAGCGACTCCTCCTACAGTATCACCTGCTCCTCAGACGATTGCTCCACAAACTAAACCCAAGCCAGCCTCTGAACTGGCTCAATATTTGCCAATTACTGCCACAGCTACTATTGCAGGACGTGAAATCCAGTTAGAGGTAGCCAATACTCTCAAGGAGCAGGAAAAAGGGTTAATGTTTCGTCCCCCTCTACCCGACGATCGCGGTATGTTATTTCCTTTTAAGCCTGCACGTCCTACTGCTTTTTGGATGAAAAATACACCTTCACCCCTCGATGTAATTTTCTTGCTTGATGGTGAGGTGAAAGCGATCGCCCGCAATGTGACGACTTGCCAAAGCGATCCCTGTCCAATTTATCCTGAGGGTGGTGTTGTCGCTGATAATGTGATTGAAGTGAGGGCTGGGCTGACCCAAGAACTTGGTTTAAAAGAAGGTGATCGGATTTCTGTAAAATTCTTGTTGCCAAAAAATCAATGACCACTATAATTCTAGAGTTGTAAATTATTTGCTTGCTAGGAATATTGCCAGTCGATATGACTAGACAATAGTAAATAAATAGCAAAATTTTCAAAACTACTTGGTAATTTCTTCCTGAAAGTGCTAAAAGTAGCAGTGGTGAATCTTGAGTGAAAGAAGAGTAAAGAAAATGACAGCTAGCAGAGCGAGAATGCCTGAACCACAGAGATCTTCTCAACCTCCAGATCGCAAGAGCAAACGAGGGCAAGCGAGTCGCCAACCAGCCAGTAATCGCAACGTCAAGCGGCTGCCTAGAACTAACTCGTTTCCTTTACCTCTGTGGTTGCGAGTTTTGATGACTACACAAAAGCTTGCCATTGGCACAACTGTTTTACTCACGATTTCGGTATTTGTCATTTATGGCTGGACTGTATACGCTCAGGAGCAGTGGAATCAACAATATAAAAAGCTTGAACAACTGAAGCGCCAAGAAAGACAATTAACCAATGCGGCTGGCTCCTTTGACAATGAGATGCTGCAATCGGTGCAAAAGAAACCTGGGGATCTGGTGCGCGAGAGTCCTGAAAAATCAATTTTTTTGCAAGCCGCTCCTCTGCGCCCCAAGCGTGAAGTTCCATCTAATATCTCTGAGCTACCTAAGAATAAAAATAACGAAAGTTTAGGATATTAACGAAATAAGGGGCGCAAAGCACCCCTTATTTTCATATAAAAAATGAAAGTGTTGCTCAGCAACACTTTCATTTTTTTATTGGTTTGAGTTTAAGCGCAAAGCGCTTTAATACCAATTCATAAAAGCGTGCTGACACTCTTGTGAATTGAAAATTAAAGCCCGTAAGTATTTTAAAAACACAAAAATGGCGTAGCCATTTTGTGTTTTGGTATAACAAGACTGATTACAGCCATAGTAGGAACTTCGCGTGGTTAAATACAGACAGTTTGTTAGTGATTAATTTTTGGCGCAAAGCACCAAAAATTAATCACTGAAATTTTAGATATTTGTAACTAAGCATTATGTGTGGAATTGTTGGCTACATCGGACATCGCTCGGCAAATGAAGTTTTAATCTCAGGGTTACGCAAACTCGAATATCGCGGCTACGACTCCGCAGGCGTAGCTACAATTCCCTTACTTGATTGCCCAGCCGATCGCAGTTTGCATCGGGTCAGAGCTAAGGGTAAGCTCATCCAACTCGAAGAAAAGTTAAACACTGATACCGCACCTCTAGCACCGATTGGCATTGGTCACACCCGTTGGGCAACTCATGGCAAGCCTGAAGAACATAACGCCCATCCTCACACCAATACAATGGGTAACCTTGCGGTTGTCCAAAATGGGATTGTGGAGAACTATCACCTGCTGCGAACAGATTTAAAAGCATTGGGCCATATTTTTGTCAGTGAAACAGATACAGAGGTGATTCCCCATATGATTGCGGAATTTCTCACACAATTAGAGAAGCAAGGCAATATTATTCCTGACAAGTCACCTTCGGTACTATTTGAAGCTGTGAGACTAACGGTTGCAAAATTGCAAGGAGCCTATGCGATCGCCGTTATCCACGCTGACTATCCCGATGAATTAGTGGTGGTGCGGCAACAGGCTCCCCTTGTGATTGGGATTGGCAAAGATGAGAACTTTTGTGCTTCCGACACTCCTGCATTGGTAGCCTATACCCGCACCGTCATTCCCTTAGAGAATGGAGAAATTGCAAGGCTAACTAGAGAATCGGTGCAGGTCTATAACGCCAAAGGCGATCGCCTCCGTCGGACACCCCAGACGCTGAACTGGAATCCGACAATGGTGGAGAAACAGGGCTTTAAGCACTACATGCTCAAGGAAATCTATGAGCAACCAGGGGTATTTCGTGCAGGATTAGCCAGTTACATTAGCGAAACAAATTGTATTCAGCTAGGTTTGCCAACTGGTTTTATTAACCCGATTGAACGGGTGGAAATTATTGCTTGTGGAACTAGTTGGCACGCTTCCCTGGTTGGCAAGTATCTCCTAGAGCAGCTTGCAGGTGTTCCGACTAGCGTCCAATATGCTTCAGAATATCGCTACTCGCCGCCGCCTTCTTTAAAGAATACCCTCGTCATTGGTGTGACTCAATCTGGCGAGACGGCAGATACTTTAGCCGCTTTAGAACTCGCTAAATCAAGAGGCGATCGCTGCCTTGGCATTACCAATCGCGTGGAAAGTTCGATTGGACGAATTTCTGATGCGGTGATTGATACCCAAGCAGGAATTGAAATAGGAGTTGCTGCGACGAAAACCTTTGTGGCTCAACTGCTGATGTTCTATTTATTAGCTTTAGAATTTGGTATTGCTAAAGGTACATTAACCGAAGAAAAAGCTCAAGAAATCATCGAAGGATTGCGACAACTCCCCGCCTATATGGAACGGATTCTCGAAAGCCAAGAACGTTATATTGAAGATCTGTCTCGCCAGTTTACCCATACTCAGGATTTTATTTTCTTAGGTCGTGGGATAAACTTCCCGATCGCCCTAGAAGGTGCACTCAAACTCAAGGAAATCAGCTATATCCATGCTGAGGGCTATCCCGCAGGTGAAATGAAGCATGGACCGATCGCATTGCTGGATGAAGATGTGCCTGTTGTGGCGATCGCTACTCCTGGGGCTGTATATGAGAAGGTTCTCTCAAATTCTCAAGAGGCTAAGGCTAGGGATGCGAAATTGATTGGTGTAGCACCGCTCGACGATCCTGCGGCGCATGAGGTGTTTGGTCATATTTTGCCGATTCCAGTGGTGGATGAGATTTTCTCACCAATTCTCACCGTGATTCCTTTGCAGTTGTTGTCCTATCATGTGGCGGCGCATCGTGGCTTAGATGTCGATCAACCCCGAAATCTAGCAAAATCTGTCACTGTTGAATAGAAAAGAAGGTGGCGCATTGCGCCGCCTTCTTATCTTACGAGTAAAGTGATAATCAAAATTTTTATGAACAGATATAATCGTCGAAAATTTTTACTTCAGGCTCGCAACTTGACCTATATTGGGGTAACAAGTTTGATATGTGGTTGTGGAGGAGTATTTAACAAATCTGATACAGCCAATCCATTACCAAACAATAGCAAAGATAAACAGCAAATCATTGTCATTGGTGCAGGTATTGCAGGTATCGCGGCTGCACAAAAACTACAGGCTCAAGGGTATCAGGTAATTATTCTCGAAGGTCGCGATCGCATTGGCGGCAGGATTTGGACAGATAATTCTTTAGGCTTTCCGTTAGATCTTGGTGCTGCATGGATTCATACCATTGATGGGAATCCGATCTCTCCTTTAGTTAAACAATTTGGCATCCAGACTGTAGTCTCTGATATTGAATCACAATGGAATTATAAAGGTGTTAACCAACTGTTGAGTAAATCTGATGAATTACTTATAGGCAAAGCTTTTCAATCATTCACGGATAGAGTTAACCTTCTAAAAAAAGATCCTCAATTATTACAGCAAACCACTCTAGCAGATGTCGCTCAACAAATAATTGAGTCAGAAGAACTCACAGGCATCACTCTTAAGGGGTTTCGAGCAACTCTATCTTCGACGATTGAGAGTGAAGTTGGAGAAGATATTGCGAATTTAGGAATTAAGGGTTTTGAGGAAGATTCAGGATTTGCAGGAGCAGATGTAGTTTTTCCGCAAGGCTATATCCAGCTTGTACAGGCTCTATCCAAAGATTTGGATATTCGGACTAAACATCTTGTGCAGCAGATTGCCTATGATGACAGTGGCGTACAGGTGACCACCGATCGCGGAGTTTTTAGTGGCTCGCAGGTGATTGTCACTGTTCCATTGGGTGTACTGAAACGGGGTTCGATTAAGTTCTCACCAGCATTGCCTGAAGAGAAGTTAGCTGCAATTGAACGATTGGGTATGGGTGCATTAAATAAATTAGTATTAAAATTTCCTCAACAATTTTGGGAAGCACAACCTCACACGATGGCTTACATCAATGGCAATATTCCCGATCGCTATGTTGAATTTTACAACTGGCAGAAATATATGCAGCAGCCGATTTTAGTCGCTATGTTTAGCGGTGATTTTTCGCGATCTCTGTCACAAATGCCCAAATCTGAGGCAGTACAGAACATCATGTCTGATTTGCGATCAATGTTTGGCAAAGATATTCCGTTACCTACTGCCACATTATTGACTCAATGGCACAATGATCCTTTTGCCTATGGTTCTTACTCTACTTTTTCGCTCAATGGTTCTATTCAAGACTGCGATCGCTTGGCAGAACCGATAGGCGATCGGGTGCTTTTCGCAGGTGAGGCAACCTATGGGAAATATATAGGAACAGTTCATGGTGCATTATTGAGTGGAGAGAGAGAAGCTAATAGAATCGCTACCAAAAAATCGTCCCTCAAATTTTAAACTCAAATAGCGATCGCAATCTAATTTCAAATCAACCGTGATCGCAGCAAAATATATAGCTCCCAGTCGTGAAAGCGATCGGGAATGTCGCGATCGTATAAGGATTTTTCTGACATAACTTTGAGGAGTGAAGGGTTGTAAATGGATATAGTCCTGACTTTTAGCTAGTAGGAGAAATAGAAACTACACTTGATTCAAAAGATATGCTATATAAGAGATGGCTTACAAGGTTTTGACAGTTAAATTGCAGGAATGTTTGGAAAAAAGTCATGGTGGCGAAATACTTTAATCCTTATACTGATTTTGGCTTTAAGAAACTGTTCGGCGAAGAAGGCAGTAAAGATTTGCTCATCGATTTTCTTAATCAGCTTTTACCGATACATCATCAAATCCAACAATTAACATTTAAAAATCCTGAAAATCTCGCTGGCACCATATTGGAACGTAAAGCTATTTTTGATATTTACTGCGAAAGTAAAACTGGTGATAAGTTCATTGTGGAAATGCAAAAAGCGAAAATCAAGCATTTCAAAGATCGAGCGTTGTTTTATTCCACATTCCCCATTCGAGAACAGTCAGAAAAAGGAGATTGGAATTTCCAATTGTTACCGATCTATTTTATTGCCATATTAGATTTTGAGTACGATGAACATACTACACCCAAGTTTAGGCGCGATGTATGCCTCAAAGACCAAGATGGCGATACATTCTTCGATAAATTAAATTTTAAGTTTTTACAAATGCCGCTATTTAATAAACAAGAGCATGAACTGGTAACTCACTTCGATAAATGGCTGTATTTTTTAAAGAACCTAGAAAGTTTTAATCATATACCCGCAATACTCAATGAACCAATCTTTCAAAAAGGATTTGAAATCGCGGAAATATCGCACTTAGATCTAGAGCAATATGAACAATATAAAAAGAGTTTAGTCCAGTATTTAGAAGTGAAAAATGTATTTGATACAGCCTTTGAAGAAGGTGAGAAAGTCGGTATTGAGAAGGGCATTGAGCAGGGTATTGAGAAAGTTGCCAAAGCTTTGAAAGAGCAGAATGTAGCCATAGAAATTATTGCTGAATCAACTGGATTATCATACGAAGTTATTAGTAGGATTTAAGCCAAGCCCTATAAACACAAACTTGTAGGGGTTGAGCATTTGCGCCACTATTTTTATACTCTCCACCAAAATCTCAATTTGCAAATGCTCAACCCTTTGTGCTTTCATCGATAATTTGTCCCTGCGTTGAGAGGTTTGGGCAAAGCATTGCCAAATCTAAATCATCTGAAAATTTATAGATTTTTGTGGCAATGCTTTGCCCCTACAGGAGGATCGCCTATGGAGTGATAGTTCCAAGTAACATCAGTTATTCCCCTAAATCCTTCTGAATTTTGGTGAGGAGTGCTTCGCAGTCTTTGACTAAGGGATTGCCAAGTTCTTGGGAGAGGGTGAGGGCGGCTTGGCAATGGCTGAGGGCGAGTTGGGGTTGATTGGTTTGATGGGCAATTTCGGCAAGGGAGTTGAAACTATAGGCGATTAAATCTTTAATGTTAATTTCTTGGGAAATAACTAGGGATTCTTGAAGTTTGGTTTCTGCTTCGCTGTAGTTTTCCAGTTTGAGCAATGCCTCCCCCATATTATGCAAAGAAATTGCCACCCCTTGCTGAAAACCGATTTCTTCACTAATGTCTTGATGTTGCTGGTGAT
>JBJTVM010000027.1:0-14851 GCA_046081205.1 Pseudanabaena sp.
GATTAAGCGGCTAGCTAGAAAGACGATTTGCTTCTCTAAATCGATTGTGATGCATGATATTGTCATTGGTCTGTTTATCAATAGATATGAGTTTTGTTCTCAATCCTCCTCTATCTCTCAACAAATGTGACACACTACCAGGTTTTACTCGGATCGGTTGCCTTAAAAAACTTCTTGTAATCTACAGTCATAAGTCATGCAATTCCTCTTTTAAAGGTATTATAAGGAACTTATGGAAGTTTTGAAAATCTAAATTAATGTGAATTTGATATAGCCATTTGCGCCGCGCTTCGCGCGGTGCAAATGGCTTGAAACTCACGCCAGTATTGGTAGAACTTGCGCAGTAGTTCTGCGGTCAAGTTCCTGGTTTGTTTGCTTACTGTAAAATTAGAGAATCAGTTTTTTGGTGGCGCAGTATGCCTGTGCCACCAAAAAACAGGTTAAAGATCGCGACTGAGGATGGTTTTGTGAAAAAAGGATTAATTAAATTTTTGGCAACTAGCCTAATACTATGCGGTGGAATCAGCACGATCGCTACTCTTCCTTTGGTCACACCGTCACCTGTACAGGCCCAAGATGAAGATACAAATATTCGTGTTTATAAATTAGCTAGCCCTGCCGTTGTCTCGATTCAGTCACGGAGTGGGAACGGCAGTGGCTCAATCATTGATCCCAAGGGTTTGGTTTTGACTAATGCCCATGTGGTACGTGGCGCAACTACAGTAAATGTGATCCTCAGTGATAAGCGCCAATTTCGTGGGGTGGTAATTGCGAGTAGCCGCAATCCTGATCTGGCAGTGATTAGACTGGAGGGAGTAACCACTAATCTGCCTACAATTCAGATTGCCTCTTCTAGTGGCATTCAAGTGGGGCAAAGAGCTTTTGCGATTGGCAATCCCTTCGGACGATTTGCGGGGACATTGACGACTGGGATCATTAGTCGCATTGATACGGATCGCAAATTATTACAAACCGATGCGGCTTTAAATCCTGGAAATTCGGGAGGCCCATTGCTGAATAGCCGTGCCGAACTGGTGGGTGTAAATACGGCGATTTTTACAACTAGTTCTGCTAATAGCGGAATTGGCTTAGCGATCGAAGCTGATACGGTTAAGCAGTTTATTGCCGCAGTTCGCCAAGGAGCGATCGCCAATAACCCCGCACCTGCGATCGCTGCGCCTAATGTTCTTACTCTGGATGGTAATGCTATTTCTGCGGTCTTAACGACTTCGGATCGCACCTTACCCGATGGTAGCTATTACAAAGCCTATCAATTTCAAGGTCGAGCGGGACAATCAGTGGTGATCGAGATGCGTGCTAACGGGATCGATCCCTATTTAGTCTTATTTGATGCTGCTGGGCGTAAAATTGCTGAGGATGATGATGGTGGCGGTGGCAAAAATGCAAGGATTGCTGTTACTTTGCCAGCTACGGGTAGCTATACTCTCTATGCCAACTCCTATGAAGTAGGGCAAACTGGCTCCTTTATGATCGCAGGTCGGCTGAGCAATGACTTTACTTCTCAATCCCCATCTGAACCAACCGATCGGCGAATCATCTTGCAAAGGGATGGGGTTCTAGGAAGTCAGAGTCGAGTTTTCGCAAGAGACGGCAGTCGTTTTGAAGCTTTTAGTTTTAATGGTCGAGCAGGACAAATAGTCCAAATTGAACTTGTTAGTTCCGATTTTCACCCTTACTTAGTGCTATTTTCGCCAGATAGTAGGGTGCTGCAAGAGAACAACGGTTTACCCAGTCGTAAGAATGCCTCCATAACCCTCGAACTACCTTTTACGGGAACCTACCGCACGATTGTTAATGCTTTTGATCGCACAGGCAGAGGCACATACAAGCTAATCGTCAAAAGTCTTGATTGAAAAGATGGTGCTGCACCGCAGCACCATCTTGTCAGGATGGGCAGCACAAAGCGCCGCCCATCCTCACCTATTTAGCATTTGAAAGCGCAAAATGGCATAGCCATTTTGTGCTTTGGTGTAAAACTTTTCGATAATTCCTTGCGAACCACTGAGAAAATCTGCCAAGATGTAGTAGAGGTTCTGCTATTTAATAAAGAACCCTGTTTGACTAGTGCAGCGAAGCTGTACTAACAAAATAGGTTCCTTATTTTACGGCAAAGCCTCAAATGTCGTTTGCTTTAAGGGAAGATTTGCGTGACTGTTGCTGTTTCTGTCTCTTCGCCTAATGTCCAGATTCCGACAACCGATTCGGGAATTTATATTACGATTCATGGTCACTTTTATCAGCCTCCGCGTGAAAATCCTTACCTAAATGCGATCGAGCGGCAAGAAAGCGCAGCTCCTTTTCATGACTGGAATGCGCGGATTCACCATGAATGCTATCGACCCAATGCATTCTCGCGGATTGAGCGTTATGACGGCAAGATCGTCAAGATTGTCAATAACTATGAGTACATGAGCTTCAACATGGGGCCAACGTTGCTCTCATGGATGGAATTTTACGATCGCGATACCTATCAAGCCATTTTAGATGCCGATAAACGCAGTGCCGAGCGCCTCAATGGTCATGGGAATGCGATCGCCCAAGTCTATAACCACATCATCATGCCCTTGGCAAATTGGCGCGACAAATTGACACAGATTCGATGGGGCAAGGAAGACTTTAAGGAAAGGTTTGGGCGCGAAACTGAAGGGATGTGGCTTGCCGAGACAGCCGTTGACTATGAAACCCTAGAAGCTCTGGTTTTAGAAGGGATCAAGTTTATTATTCTTGCTCCATCACAGGCTCAGCGCTGTCGCCCCATGCCTACCAAGGACAATCCCAATCCTGCATGGGAAGAGGTAGGTGGAGCGCAGATTGATCCCAATCGTCCCTATCGTTGCTATTTGCGTCGCCATAATACCAATAGCAGTAATGTGTCAGAACTCGGACAGTTCCATTTACCTGCGGATACGGATGCTTATATTGATATATTTTTCTATGATGGCCCCATTTCTCGCGATATGGGCTTTGGGGATCTTTTAGGAAGTTCTCATAATTTTGCTAAACGTCTTAGTCAAGCAGTACGTGGGGATCACCGCCCCCATCAAATTGTTTCTGTGGCAACCGATGGGGAAACCTTTGGACACCATAAACACTTTACCGAAAAAACTCTGTCCTATGCTTTTGTCGAAGAATTTCCCAGACGTGGATGGACTGTAACTAATTATGCTCATTATTTGAGTCTGTTTCCACCACAATGGGAAACGGAACTAAAACCTGTAACTGCTTGGAGCTGCGCCCACGGTGTCGATCGCTGGCAAGGAGGTTGCTCCTGTGGTGGTGAAGGCACAAACTATCAGCTACTATGGCGGCGACCTCTCAGGGATAGTCTCAATTGGTTGCGCGATCGCATGGCAACGGTATATGTGGATATTGGGCGCAAATATTTTAACGATCCTTGGGAAGCTCGCGATCGCTATATTGATGTACTGAAATATTCATTACGCGATGGACTCGCCGAACATTCGCCTATTTTAGAGAAGTTCTTTGAAGAGCAATGTGGCAATAAAGTAACGACCTCTGCTCAAAAAATCGATGCTCTGCGGCTGCTAGAAATGCAGCGTCACGCTTTGCTCATGTTTACTAGTTGTGGTTGGTTCTTTGAAGAATTGTCTCGCCCTGAAGCCGTGCAGATTTTGCGCTATGCCGCTAGGGCGATCGAACTAACTGCCGATGTCGCAGGGGTCTTGCTTGAGGATGAATTTATTCATCGCATGGCAAAAGCACCCAGTAACCTGCCTGAGTTTAAAGATGGTGAAGGTGTATTTCGGCATCAAGTGGCGACCAATCGCATTACCCTCGCTCAAGTGGCGGCTCAATATGCCCTGAGTTCAACTTTTGGCAATTATGCGCGATCGCAACAAATTTATTGTTACCAGATCCAACAGCAGGATTATCAACTGCAACGAATTGGCTCCATGTCCTTAGCGATCGGGCAAATTCAACTGGTTTCGGGAATTACCCAAGAATCTGTAAATTATATTTTTGCAGTGCTGCACCTCGGTGGTGATGACTTCCATTGCTGTATCCAACCCTTTACAGGAAGGCGCGAATATGAGGAGATCAAGGCAACCTTATTTAAGGTTCTCAAACAAGCGAATACGGCGGCGGTAATTCTGGCGATGGATAGTAACTTCAGTGGTGAGCAGTTTAATTTGCATCATCTCTTTGCAGAGGAGCGTCATCGGATTTTGCGAATGCTTGCTGATGAGACTTTAACTAGACTCGATCAACTTTATGAGCAAGTTTATCGCGATAACTATGGAATTCTGATCTCCTTCCGTCGAGATGATTTACCAGTACCCCGAGAACTGCAAGTTGCTGCCGATATAGTCTTAAATAATCGTCTCACAGAGGAACTCAAGCGTTTGGAAACAGGTGCATCTCTTCCAAATGTAGGCTTAGATGCAGTGGCGATCGAGGCAATCAATCTAGGCTGCAAGTTTACCCATGAGGAAGATGCCAAAATTCTTGAAAATTATATTTTGAGACAAATTCAGCAACTTTCTCAACTTCAGGATATTGACGAAAAGCTTCTTTTCAAGCATCTCAATCAGATTGAACAGTCTTTAGTGATTAGCGATCGCCTAAATCTCAAACTAAATCTCAATCTCTCTCAAGAGGCTTTTCTCAACTATCTATCATCACGGATTGCCCCCAAATGTTTGCTTGCGAGACAGATTCTCGATTTGGAATCTGTCCAGAAGCAACCAATTCACATTGAGGTAAATCTTTGCGAAAGCATTTCTAATTTGGAGCTACATCAATTAATTGATACCGCTAGCAAGTTAGGGATTGCCACTGAAGCTTGGCTTCATGACTAAGTAGACATTCAAGAATTGTCTAGATCCCCCCCAGCCCCCCTTAAAAAGGGGGGAGAATTAAATTCTTCCCCCTTTTTAAGGGGGATTGAGGGGGATCTCTTTAGAAACCTTTTCTCAATCATTTAACAAATATTCAGATAATGCTCCCTCCTTTTATTGTTTTAGATCCGATCCTCGAAGACTGGCTGCGTGAAGATATAGGACGAGGCGATCGCAGTACCCTTGGGCTATTTCCTAATGGTAATGCTCCCCTTGGCAAAGCTGTATGGATTGCTAAGGCTGATGGTGTGATTGCGGGGTTGCCAGTTGCCGCCAGAGTATTTCAATTGTTAGATCAATCAGTAAATTTTGTGGCGATCGCGCAGGATGGTGCGCCTGTAAAATCTGGCGACTTGATTGCGGAAATTAATGGGAGCCTCGCCACATTGCTAATGGGTGAACGGGTTGCTTTAAATCTAGTCATGCGATTGTCGGGAATTGCTAGTGCGACTGCGGAATATGTCAAGGCGATCGCTGGTAAGAAAGCTCGTCTAGTCGATACTCGTAAAACCATTCCTGGGATGAGGTTATTAGAAAAATATGCCACATTTATCGGTGGAGCCATCAATCATCGCTATGGTTTAGATGATGCGGTGATGCTCAAGGATAATCACATCGCGGCGGCGGGAGGTATCACCGAAGCAGTGCAACGTGTGCGGGAGAACATTCCATTTACAACATCGATTGAAGTGGAAACTGAGTCAATTAATCAAGTCAAAGAAGCAATGCAGCTAAATTTGGATGTGATTATGCTGGACAATATGCCATTGTCGATGATGAGTGAGGCGATCGCTTTAATTCGTCAGTATAGTCCCCAATCTAAAACCGAAGCTTCAGGCAATATCACCCTTGAGACGATCGCTCAGGTTGCAGAGCTAGGCGTAGATTATATTTCCACTTCAGCAATGGTGACGCGATCGCATTGGCTCGATATCAGTATGCGAATTAGCTCTTAAATAATGTGATGCGCTGCACTTTGTTACCCCACAAGCAATAATCATTTCATATAGCAGTTTGCATTTTGCCGTAGGCAAAATGCAAACTCAAAAAACCTACTCGGATTAATGTTTTGTTTTCAAATGAGTATGCACTCATTTGAAAATTGTTATAAAAAATTATGCAAGAAAGTATTTTTACAACTTTAATCTTACCCATTGCTCTAGCCTTAATCATGCTGGGGATGGGGCTATCGCTAAAGTTTGAGGATTTCCAACGAATCACCAAATATCCTAAGGCTGTGGCAGTAGGATTATTTAGCCAAATCGTGCTCTTACCAATCATCGGCTTTGTAATTACTAAAATTGTGCCCAGCCCACCTGCGATCGCAGTGGGTCTGATGATCATTGCCATTTCCCCTGGTGGTGTGTCTTCAAACATGATCACTTACCTCGCAGGTGGAGATGTTGCTCTATCAGTAACACTGACAGTATTCAGTAGTATTATCACTATCGTCACAATTCCTCTATTAGCAAATCTAGCCTTGAACCACTTTATGAGTCAGAGTGCGGCTATTGCTTTACCAATTGGAACGACAATGGGGCAGATCTTTTTGATTACAATTATTCCCATTGCTATAGGAATGTATATACAGTATAAGTTTCCTGAGCTTGCTCGTAGTTTAGAAAAGGTTACCAGTCGCCTAGCGATCGCCTTTCTCGCTTTAATTATTCTGATTCTAGTTATCCGTGAATGGAGTCGCTTGCCTGAGTTTATCTTGCAGGCAGGAGTTGGGGTGGTTTTACTGAATTTGTTCTCAATGGCAGCAGGCTTTGCGATCAGTAAACTACTAAAGCTCACTCTCTCACAGCAAATTTGTGTAGCCATCGAGGTTGGTATTCAGAATGGAACTTTAGCGATCGCGATTACGGCAGGGATGTTGGGTAATCAAGATATGGCAATTCCAGCGGCTATTTATAGTCTGTTCATGTATATCACTGGATTTGGGGCAATTCTCTATGGCAAGAGCTTATCGAAAGCTGCCACAGTTCAAAACTCAAAATACAATTAGTGGTGCAAAACGAGGTATGAGGGTTGTGTTCCCCGCCGAAGGCGGGGAACACAACCCTTACTGCACTAGACTGATAAACGCTATATACTTGAAATATTATTTACAGGAATGCAAGCTATGAGCCTTACATTCACCGATGAAGCCTTACAAACATTACCCTCAAATAATGAGGATATCTATAATCGTGACTAATGTTTGTGGGTTGAATAGATTATTTGCTCTTAGAATTAAGTGAAGGAACAGAGAGCCCAAAATTATGACGGCAACTATTGTTGATATTGGCACACTTATTGTCCGCTCACCTGATATTTGTGGCAATCGCCCTCGTATTGCAAGAACTCGTATGACTGTTGGGCGGATTGCAACTTTGTGGCAGCAGGGTTTGAATGCAGAACAAGTTCAGGATGAGTATCCACATTTGAAATTAGAGCAAATTTATGCAGCTCTGGCTTATTATCATGCCAATAAAGCAGAGGTTGATGCATCTTTAGCTAAAGATTTGCTGGATTACGAAAGCTATCGAAAAGTCTTTTCTCAAAAGCAAGAGATTGAAGCATGACCAAAATCAGGAGATTCAATTTCTTGGCGACTATTTGAGAAACTTATAATTATGGAATATGCGATCGATTTTGGAACGAGTAATACTGTTGTTGCGAGAATTAATGAGAATGGAGAGATTGAAACTGTTAAGTTAGATGCTTATAGCAGCCTTATTGCCGACAATCCACCATTAGTTCCCAGCTTTGTGTATGTACAGGATGCTATCAAAGAGCAGGTGCTAATTGGTCAGGAAGTTAGCGATCGCGGTTTAGACAACCAAAACATTAAAGGTGAGCCGCGATTTTTTAAAGCTTTTAAACGGGCGATCGGTTCTAATGTGTCGATGTTTGTGCCAGAGATTGATGGGCGCGAAGTGGAATTTGAAATGGTGGGAGAATGGTTCTTAAAACAGATCATTGATCGCCTTCCAGATGTTCACTCACTGATATTTACCGTTCCTGTTGATAGCTTTGAGTCCTACCGAAACTGGTTAGGGCAAGTTTGTGAGAAGTTAACCGTTGATCAAGTCCGCATCCTTGACGAACCAACGGCAGCAGCTTTGGGTTATGGGCTTAATGGTGGTGGTGAAACTGTTTTAGTAGTGGATTTTGGTGGTGGAACGTTAGATTTATCCCTAGTAAAGTTATCAGCAGGACAGGCTCAAACTGAGGTCAATCAACCTAAATCACCGCTAGGATTTTTATTAAAATGGGGCGATCGCACGATCAAAAATACATCTACATCCAATAATCAAAGTTCACAAACAGCAAAGGTTTTCGCAAAAACAGGTCAAAATCTTGGCGGTGTTGATATTGATAACTGGATTGTTGATTATTTCCATAAAGAGCTAGGATTACCCAAAAATTCTATCGTAACGCGCTTAGCTGAACGTATTAAAATCTCTCTTTCGAGCAATGAATCAGTAACAGAAGTTTATTTTAACGATCAAACTTTTGAATCCTATGAATTGACATTATCGCGATCGCAGTTAAACCAAATCCTCGAACAACAGAAATTTTTTGCTAATCTCGATCAAGCTCTTGATCGGATTCGTCAACAAGCAACGCGCCAAAATATTGACCTAGAAAAGGTTGATGCAGTTCTCCTTGTAGGTGGCACATCCCAAATCCCTGCGATGAAAGAATGGGCGTTAAAACATTTCCCATCAGAAAAAGTGAAAGCCAATAAACCATTTGAAGCGATCGCCCATGGCGCAGTGTCCCAAGGCTGGGAATTGCAAGACTTTCTCTATCACAGTTATGGTGTGCGCTATTGGGATAAAAGATACAAAAAACATAACTGGCATACTATCGTTAAATCTGGTGCAACCTATCCCTTAGAAAAGCCAGTAGAACTTACTCTCAGCGCATCGGTTGCCGATCAACCTAGCATTGAATTGGTCATTGGTGAATTAGGTGAAACCAATGTAGAAGTGTATTTTGAAGATGAGAGGTTGGTAACCCGTGTTTTAGATGGTAAACAAGTTGCTGTACAGATTCTTAATGAAAATAGCAAAGCGATCGCTCAACTCGATCCACTTGGTCAAACGGGTAGCGATCGCATTAAAGTCCTCTTTCAAGTCGATCAAAAGCGAACATTGCGAATTACAGTTCAAGACTTGTTAACGAAGCAGAATCTGTTAAACGATGCGCCTGTGGTACAACTCGTATAGCGTTATTTTGAGGGCACGTTGCGCCCTCAAAATAAGACTATTCTGTAATGATGGACTTAGGCGATCGCTTCCCAATGAGCAAAAGTTGCGGCTTGTCCCCACAATTTGTCGTTTTCGTCTACTACATTCCAGATAATTGCTTGATTGATATAAAAGCGATCGCCATTACTCGCAATCCTAATCCCCCGATAGTTGCTAATGTAACCTTGGGATTTTGCCTGTGCTAGCAGTTTCTCTCTTTCACTACGTTCTATCGGTTCTGCCGTGTAGCGCGATGGTGTTGTGATCAAAGTAGCCCAGTCCATCTGCCATAAATCAAGGGCTTTTTGATTGCCATAGTTAAGAATTGGATCGGCTTGAGTGCCGTGGGAAACAACTACAAAATTCGCATTAAATAAGGCATTGGCGATTTCTAATGGTGATTGGTAATTGGTGATTGGGATTAGGTTGTTGCCAGTCCAGCGATGAAAACTAGAAAGTAATAATTGGGTATGAGTTAATATCTGAGGTTGGAACCAAGGTTGTGATTTTTCTATATCCATACTTTTTAGGAATTAGCGCTTTAACAGATCCCCGACTTTTTCTTTAACATCCACAATTATCTCTATCCATCACCAAAAAAGTCGGGGATCTAAATCTCTACATTCATTATGAGCAAAATAAGCAACTATTTCTTCTTGCTAAACCAAAGCTCCAAATCAGCAACACTTTCAAAATCCAAAATCGCCTCCGCCAAACTCTCCAAACGCGGAATCTGTAACCTTGCAATCCTTGTATGCAACTTCGGTGGCAAATTCCCAAACTTGCGCGTAAGTTGCCGCAAAATAATAGTCAACAAGCCTTGTTTACGCCCTTTAATTTCACCCTCTTTAAGCCCTTCTTGACGACCCTCACGAAGAATTGCTTGGTATGTTACAGACTCCTCCATGATATCTCTCCTCAAAATTTGCTTAATTGTATTTTCCTCCAAAACCATACCAGCTAAGACATAAGTTGCTGCCGAGATGGTTTCGCGAGTATTTAAGTCAGTGATGCGATTAATTTTTTCCGCAATGCCTTGTAACAGACGTTCTTTATCACCTTGTCCTACAAGTATAGCAAACGGCAACATACCCGTAAATTCTAAAAAATTAGCGAGAGGTTGTTCCCACAGCCGAATAACCTCAAATTTGTGATAAGTCGTGTCATCTTCATATGTCTGTTGATACACTAAATCTGAATTTGTTTCCTTCAGGTAAATTACAACCTGACGCATCTATTTATCAGGAAAGCGTCTTTTGCCACGGGTCGAATAGTCCAACATCCTAAATGGAATTTGTGGATCGGCTTTGGTTTGAAATTCCAAATGCAGCAATATTCCTTCGGTTTCCAGTAAAATTAGATTGTCGGGACGGATAGGATCGAGGGCGAGTTCCTGTGATTGTACTTGGGTAAGCTGGATCGGCTCACCGAGTAGCCATGAAGCTATATCGGTAGAATAGGTTTCGGCAAGAAATTTGCAAATATTGTCAAACATTGACTGATTTTACCATCACAAGATGAGAGGAGGCGTGAAGCGTCACTTCTCATCTTTGGGCTTTATCCAACCAACTGCACTGTGGAACCTTCCTCTCCCTTTGATACTTCAATCAACGTGTTAAAGGTTTCCTTCATTTGTGGCATATGCGTAATTACCAAAATACATTCAAAATCGGGCGCGATCGCATTAATGGCACTGACAAGGCGATCGCAGCCCAATGGATCTTGACTGCCAAAACCTTCATCGATAACTAGAGTTTGCAAAGTACTGCCTTTGCGCTGGGCAAGGACACGGGAGAGGGCAAGACGCACCGCAAAGTTAATCCGAAAGGCTTCACCACCCGAATAGGTTTCATAGGGTCTAGTGCCTTTGGTATCGGCAATTTCAATGTCGAGGGTTTCGATGATGCGATCGCTTTTTTTGCCAGATTTTTGGGTAATAAATCGCACGTTTAATTGGCGATCGCTGAGTTGAGCGAGAATTTGATTGGCTTCTACTTCGATTTGAGGTAAGACATTTTCTAGCATGAGAGCTTGAATGCCATTTTTGCCAAAGGCTTGATAAAGCTCAGTATGGATGCGTTGCCGTTGACGGGCTGCTTCGATTTGAGTGAGGGTCTCCTGTTCGCGTTGACGACTTAGTTCTAGTTGTTGTTGAGCTTGCTGAAGGCTACCAATTTGGGCGAGGAGTACATCCATTTGCGATCGCCAATTTTGTAGATTTTGACGTAAGGAGTTAATTTCCTGTAGATGATCGCCCTGTACAGCTTGGACTTGCGACTGTAGTTGCGAAATTTGAGTAGTAATATTTTGTAATTCTTGTTGATTAAGGCTTTGATTTTGTTGTAAATGCTCAACCTGTTGCTGAAGTTCGGGATATTCCTGTTCGGCATGAGTTAGTTCTTGATAGCGCAGTAAGGACGGGGTTAGCTCTTGTTTTTGGGTGCGTAGTTGTTGATGTCGATCGGGTTCGTAGGCTAGTTGGGTAAGGGCGCGATCGCATTGTTCTAGTTCATGCTGCACTTCTAAATCAATGAGATTTTTGGTAAGGCGATCTTGCAATTGGTTGATTTTGGTTTGCAGATCAGGGGTTTTTTGAGACAGGTTATCGGCTTGACGCTGAGCATTTTTTAATTCTGACTGCTTGATTTCTGCCCAGCGCCAACGCTCGACATCACCACGAGCTAAGGCATGATTTTTTTCGTCGTAGGCGAACTTATGAATATTCTTATCGATTAGTTCCATTTCCTCCCATGCGTCACGCATATAGTTTTGAGTTTGGAGGCGATCGCTTAAGTCCACAATCTCCGCATCAATGAGGACTAGTCTTTGCTGTGCTTCCGCGATCGCCTTTAGTCGCTCCTGCAAAGTACCCTTACGTTGAATCAAATCATTTAACGGTGCGATTTCTTTTTTTAATAGGCGATACTCTTCGCGCAAGACTTCAATTTCACAATTGGAAGCGGCTTGCTGTTCCTTCACCACCCAAATATCTGCTTGCAGATCGCGAGATTCCTGTTTGTGCTTTTTCTGGACTAACTGCCAATGGGCTTCATCAAGGGGGCGATCGCAGAGTGGGCAAGGGGCATTAGGGACAGTTAACTGACGCATTTTTGCTTCCAATTTATTAAAGGCTGCTTCACTATCAGCTAGTCTGGTTTTTAAGCGCTCCAAAAAGTCACGACGTTCTAGCCCTTTTTCATGGACACGTTGTTGATAGACTTGCTTATTTTGCAATAAAACAATTTGCCGATCTAACTCCTTCGCATTGATCAGTAAATGATCGTGATTTTTAACTTGTAAATGTAACTGTTCGCGTTTCGCAACTAATTCATCTAATTTTGCCGTAAGTTTTGTCTGTTCTCGTTCTAGTTGATGCTTAAGAACCTGATGACGATGCACTAGCGGTGTGGACTGAGCATGGAGGCGATCAAATTCCTGTAATATCGCCCTTGCTTTGTGTAATTCAGCGATCGCGGCTTCGATCTCGTTTGCGCGACTGAGAATTCCTTTTAAGTCACTTTCTTGCTGTACTAGGGACTCTAATTGAGCCTCATGGTGCCTTAACTGCCCCTTGAGTTCACTTTGCAAGCTTGCGAGTTTATGACTAAATTCGCCGCGCCGATCGCAAAGATGTTGGTATTTCTGAAACTTGCGCTCTAATTCTGATTCCTGTGTTGATAGCAATTGATAGCGCTCATAGTTTTGCAAAATCTGCGATCGCATTGCCATACATGACTCTAATTGCTGCAATTGTCGGCGTTGACTAGAGAGTTGTCTATCAATTTGAGAAAGACTGTTGTTCACCGTCGATTGTTGTTGTTGTTGCCAAGTTAACTGCTGCGAGAGGTTTTGGTGTTGTTTCTGCAAATCTTCCACCACTTGCAGGCGGGCGCGATCGCGACTTTCCCATGCTTGCAAATCCGTTAGCTGCGATCGCAAAGTTTCTAACTGCGGTGCGATCTTTTCTCCATCTTGAATCTGTTCTCGCAGATGTACCAGCATATTCTCCAAAACTGCGGACTCGCCTTTGCTAGTTCTCGCAATATCTTTGGCTCGTTCTGCCAACTCGTCATACTGCGACAGTGCCAGCATATCCGCCAAAATCTGCTTGCGATCACTAGGGCGCTTCAGCATAAACTCATCGGCACGACCTTGGCGCAAATATGCCGAATTAACGAAGGTTTCGTAATCCATTTTTAGGTGCGAAATGATAGCCTGCTGCGTGGATTGCACCTTTCGCTCAGTCAATGATTTAAATTTTCCTTCACTCTGCACCTGAAATTCCAAAGAAGTTGAACTATTGCGCGATCTGGTTCTAATGATCCGATAGACTTCACCACCTGCGATAAAAGTAAAGTCTACTTGCGCTTCTTTAGAACTTACATGAATTACATCATCTTGGCTTGCCACACGGCTTACACCCCAAACCACCCAAGAAATCGCCTCTAATAAAGAAGATTTCCCCGCCCCATTTGCACCACAAATACAAGCAACATGTAGCCCGCTAAAATCTAAGGCTAATTGTTGATAGCTCAAGAAATTTTTTAATCGTAATTTCTGAGGGATCATAATGTCTTGTAATTTGGTATATCAGATTGAAGTGTCAGAAAGTTTCTAATCGAGTTATACTAATTATTATTTAATTATCATAATAATGTATTGTCTAACAAGAGTTTAGCTCTTAATAGGCGCGGTATAACCAACAAAAGCTGAGAGCGTCATGGAAATATGGGAAGAAATTAGCCGCCAAAGAGTAAAGTACATCGTCGATAGCTATCAGTTAGATGGTGATGACGATGAAGATTTCTATGAATATTTAGAAGATTTGTTACAAGCCTATGCTCCGCCTCAAATTGAATTAGCGCTTGTAGAAGTTTTAATTGAGAGTTGGCGGATTACGCCGATGATGCGTGGTGTGATGTTTCTCAAGCGATCGCATGAGCTATTAAAATATTGGGAAAATCACCCGATTCCCGCGCATATCTCCCCTACACATTTTCGCCTAATTACAGGCTTAGATCCTACACCAGTATTTGGTAAAACTATCGCACAGCCAAGCAAAAGTATATTTTCTAAAATCAATAATTGATTTACACATATAGCCCTTATCAGGCCAGTGAAGTATGGGTTTGGGGAAACAAACCTTTGTAACTCGCTTGCTCGAGAAGCACTATATAGACAAGAACTAAATCTCCAGCAATTCCAATTATAAAAATCGTTTTCGCAATAAAAATTGCGGCTCAGACTCTTGACTAAAAGCTAAAGTCATTTAAGAATAAGTAAATGCAATCAAGCTGTTTAAGGGTGGGGACTCTGAGAACATGTTTACAAAAATTGAAGATCAAACGAGCCATAGAAATATTAAAAGCGTTGCAAATCAACACTTTTAATATTTTCATTGATTTGGATTTGAGCACCTTGCGCTCGCATGTAAGACAAAACACTAAGAGCATGTTTGAGAAGTTTTTACCCCCTCTAGCGCCCCCTTGTAAAGGGGGAGAACCTGAGTGAGTTTCCCCCCTTAAAAAGGGGGGAGAATTTTCTTTTTCCCCCTTTTTTAAGGGGGATTGAGGGGGATCATTAGTAACTCATGCTATAGCCGATGACTTGTGTGTACACTGTAGCTTTGCAAGGGGGGATTAAGGGAGGTAAAAGCAGAAATTTACACTAAAGTAAGAGACTTCTCAAACACACTCTAATTCTTGTGTGAGAAGGGTGTAGCGCTTGCTG
>JBJTVM010000028.1:0-4737 GCA_046081205.1 Pseudanabaena sp.
TTATGTTGATTAATTACGATATTGATCTTTTGTATCTTGGCGTACTTTAATCAAAATCTATTCATTCATTAATAAATTTGTATTGACCTGTCAATATTTCTCTCTAAATAAAGCTAAGCAAGGCAATTCCCGTGACTCAACAGGTGACTGCTCCCATAACTGATTTTACGTTCACCCTTAACGGTGCAAAAACTCACGTAAAAAATCTTGCGCCCACAATGACACTGCTGCACTATTTACGACAAAACGGCTATGTGGGGACAAAAGAGGGTTGTGGAGATGGTGACTGCGGTGCTTGTACGGTAGCGATCGTTGGTCAAGATAGTCATGGTCAGCCCCAATATCAAGCGGTGAATAGCTGCCTAGTTCCCCTTGGCGCGATCGCGGGACGAGAGGTCATTACCGCCGAAGGCATCGCTAATGGTCAATTACATCCAGTCCAAGCAGCGATGGTAGAGATGGCTGGATCGCAGTGTGGCTACTGCACCCCAGGTTTTATTATGAGTATGTTTGCGGCTTACTATAATCACAGCCTAGGCGATGACATTTGCATTGAGGGTAACCTCTGTCGCTGTACAGGCTATTTACCAATCCGCAAAGCCGCGCAACTATTGGCGAGAAACAATGCCGATGACCATTTTAGTGCGGCACTCGTTAGCAAAACTCCTGATCTGACAGCGATCGCCTATACAGGAAGTGAGCAGCAATTTTATCGTCCCATCGAGCTAGCGGAAGCCTTGCAACTACTTCAGCATTATCCTGAAGCAACATTGGTGGCAGGAGCAACGGATTTAGGACTAGAAATGAGTTGGCATCGGCGTACCTATCCGATCCTCATTTCCTTAGAGGGAATTGCAGCGCTTAAACAAATCAACCAAACCGATTACTATGTGGAGATTGGTGCGGCTTTACCCCTCAGTCACATTGAAGATTTGCTGCATGGGGTTTTCCCTAGTCTAGATGAAATGCTGCATTGGTTCGCCGCTCGACAGGTACGCAATCGGGCGACCCTCGGCGGCAATATTGGTACTGCTTCCCCCATTGGTGATTTGCCACCTGTGTTATTAGCCCTTGAAGCATCGGTGAAGTTGGCGAGCATTGATGGCGATCGCCGTTTATTACTTGCGGATTTTTTCAAAGGCTATCGACAAACAGAACTAAAACAAGGTGAGATCATCCATTCTGTAAAGATTCCTAAAACGATTACCTCTGGCGCAACCAGACGGCTCAGTCAGTCCTACAAAATTGGTAAACGTGGCACGGACGACATCAGCATTGTTGCGGCTACTTTTGTAATTGATCTTGATGCTAACCAGAATATTCTCCATGCTCGTCTTGCCTATGGTGGCGTCGCGGCAACTCCGATACGAGCGATCGCGATTGAGGAAATGCTCATCGGTCAACCTTGGACAATGGCAACTGTGCGATCGGTAAAGCCTGCTCTGCATGAAGCGTTTACCCCCTTGAGTGATCTACGTGGCAGTGCCAATTATCGCAAGATGTTAGTAGGCAATCTGTTTGAGAAGTTTTTTATTGAACATACATAACAGTTAAAGCTTCGCTTCAACTGTTACCTTGTAGATTTTTTGTAGATATGGAAGGAATAAAAAATGACGATTACCAATCAGAAAGTTAGTAACCAGAAAAGCCATGAAAGCGCCGTTGGTCATGTCAGTGGCAAGGCTGTCTATACAGATGACCAAAGGTTACCCGCAGGAATGCTATCGCTCTATCCTGTGCTATCACCCCATGCCCGTGCCAAAATCACCAAACTCGACTGTACTGCCGCCTATGAAGTCGCAGGTTTAGTCACAATTCTTACGGCTGATGATGTACCTGGGGAGAATAATACAGGGGTGATCATTCACGATGAAGTGATGCTGCCAACGGATGAAGTGAGCTACTGGGGACAGGTAGTAGTTTGGGCTGTCGGTGAAACTGAAGAAGCAGCCCGTCAAGCATCCGCCAAAATAATTGTCGAATATGAACCCTTACCCGCAATTCTGAGTATTCAAGAGGCGATCGCTGCTGATAGCTATCATCTTGACAAACGGGTGATCAAGCGTGGTGAACCTGATACGGCTCTCCAAAATAGCGATCGCACGCTCCAAGGAGAACTAGAAGTAGGCGGACAGGATCATTTTTATCTAGAAACCCATACCAGTTGGGTGGTTCCCGATGGTGAAAATGGCTACAAGGTCTATAGCTCGACCCAGCATCCTAGCGAAACGCAAGTAATCGTGGCAAGGGTTTTAGGCTTGCCCAATAGCCATGTTGTGGTCACCTGTCTGCGGATGGGTGGCGCATTTGGTGGTAAAGAATCTCAGGCTAACCCCTTTGCGGCGGCGGCGGCTGTAGCCTCCCATAAAACTGGTCGCCCCGCTAGAGTCAGCCTGCGCCGACATCAAGACATGATCGTTACAGGCAAGCGGCATAATTTTTTGGGTAAGTACCAAGTGGGATTTACTGATGAAGGACTAATTACAGCGGTCAAAGCTGAGCTATATGCTGACGGGGGCTGGAGTCTAGATCTCTCCCCACCTGTATTATTGAGAGCGATGCTGCATATCGACAATGCTTACTATGTGCCTCATTTGGAAGTACAAGGATGGATTGCGAAGACTAATCGGGTATCGAATACGGCTTATCGTGGTTTTGGCGGGCCTCAAGGGATGGTCGTCTGTGAAGAAATAGTCGATCGCATAGCACGCACTCTCGGGTTGCCGCCCGAAGTAGTTCGCGAACGGAATTTCTATCATGGCACTGGTGAAACGAGCACCACCCATTACGGACAGGATATTGTCCATAATCGGATTGCTCTAGTATGGACAGAAGCAATAGAGAAATCGCGTTTTCGCGATCGCCAAGCTGAGATTGCTCAGTTCAATCAGACCAATGCTTACAAAAAGCGTGGTATTGCCATTACACCCGTTAAGTTTGGTGTTTCCTTTAACAAAACCGAATATAACCAAGCAGGCGCATTGGTGCTGATTTACACTGATGGCAGCATTCAGGTGAATCATGGTGGCACAGAAATGGGACAGGGACTGCACACAAAGATGCTCCAAGTTGCCGCAAAGTCCCTCGGTGTCAAACTTGAACGCTTTCGGATCATGCCCACCAGTACCGATAAAGTTCCCAATACATCGGCAACGGCTGCCTCAAGTGGTTCCGATCTCAATGGGCAAGCGGTCAAGGCAGCCTGTGAAACTCTCCGTAACCGCATGGCAACCGTCGCTGTGAAAATGCTCAATCTAGATGCCCCTGAAGACCTTGTTTTTGAGGATGATTGGATTTATTGCCGCACCTACCCTAGTGCCAGAATTGCGTTTGATGAAGTCGTAAAACGCACCTATAGCGATCGCATTAGTTTGTCGGCAAATGGCTTTTATCGCACGCCGAATATTTTTTGGGATGCCAAGCTAAATAAAGGTCGCCCCTTCTATTACTTCTCCTATGGAACGGCTGTCAGTGAAGTGGAGGTCGATGGACTTACAGGCACATTCAAGTTGAGACAGGTGGATCTTGTCCAAGATGTGGGCGAATCGATTAATCCATTACTTGACAAAGGACAAATCGAAGGTGCCTTTGTGCAGGGTATGGGCTGGCTGACGATGGAGGAATTGGTCTGGAATGACCAAGGGCGCTTACTTACCTTTGCCCCCAGCACTTACAAAATCCCCACGGTTAGCGAAGTCCCCGAACAGTTTCAAGTACATTTACTAGAAAGAGCCGCCCAAGACGGTGTGATTTTTGGTAGTAAAGCGATCGGGGAGCCGCCATTTATGCTAGCGATGTCAGTCAGAGAAGCAATTCGCAATGCTGTCGCCGCCTTTGGTAAGGCTAGCCAAGTAGCATTGGCAATTCCCGCAACTCCCGAAGCGACCCTCTGGGCAATTGAAGCTGTGAAGTCAGATTCTCTCACTGCGGTAAGAGCCTAACCTATGATTTATGAAGATCTTCTAATTGCCCTTAGTCAAGGGGCAGTGGTTGTGGCGACCATAATTAGCTCCAAAGGATCAGTACCAAGAGAAGTGGGCGCGAAAATGCTGATTACCAGCGATCGCTGCATTGATACGATCGGTGGTGGCGCAGGAGAAGCGAAGGTCATCGCTCAAGCTAGAGAAGTTTTACAAAGTGGCAAGAAAACACTGGTAGAAATTGACCTTACTGGTGCGCCCAATCGTCGGACTGAGGGGATTTGTGGTGGATGGATGCAGATCTTATTAGAGCGTTGGCAGGGAGAAGAAGCGATCACTCTGGTTGAGCAGATCCTGGCGTTACTAAAATCGGGGCGATCAATTAGTTTGGTTACTTCTTTTGGGGATGAAAGTCCATATTTAATTAAGGAAAAAGGAGAAAGGAAAAAGGAAAAAGGAGGGGAAGGGTTTATTGAGGTTTTGGAGCCTGCGCCGATGCTGCTGATTGTGGGTGCGGGGCATGTGGGGGAACAACTGGCTAAGGTTGCACATTTGGTCGGCTTTCGGATTGCGATTCAGGATGATCGTCCTGAATGGGCAAATCTAGAACGATATCCTCAAGCAGCTTTTATTTATTCGCATATCGATCAAGCCTTAACTGAATTATCAAATCATGGCTCTCTCTATGTTGCGCTAGTCACAAGAGGCTATCGTTATGATTTAGAAGCTCTAACCGCTTTACTCAATCGCGATTTACCCTGTTCCTATATCGGTATGATCGGTAGCGATCGCCGAGTTAAGGAGGTTCTTGAGCAAG
>JBJTVM010000029.1:0-4679 GCA_046081205.1 Pseudanabaena sp.
AGTGTTGTTGAGAGGGTAATCATTGAACGCTTGAACGTAGTTTTGGCTGTTGAATACGGCTGACTTTCACCGAAACCAATATTTATAATCTGAATTGCTGAGAGAAGGGAAGCAAAGTACCCCTCTTCTTTTTTTACTATATAGCGTTTATCAGTCTACTGAAATACGGGTTGGTTTCCCCGCCTTCGGCGGGGAAACCAACCCTTGTACCTTGATTGCTTGAAAAACGCTATATAATCAAAGCAATCAAACTAAATTTAGAGAAATTTAGAATTATGACTGTGGCGACAGCATCGAAACCTTTGAAAGTTCTGATTGTTGAAGATGATCCACTGATCCAGCTTGGACTAGAGCAATCACTTTCTCAACAGCCAAATATTACTGTAATTGGCATCGCCGAAGATGGCTATATCGGTGTAAAAATGGCTCAAGAATTACATCCTGACATCATTGTGATGGACATTGGAATGCCCAGACTAGATGGAATTTCAGCCACCCAGAAAATCAAGGCTGCTTCGCCTAATATTCATATTGTGATGCTTAGCTCCCATACCGATGACACCGAAATTATCGCGGCATTGTCGAGTGGAGCGGATGCCTATTGTGTCAAAGGCACAACCACTGAGAGTCTTTTGGCAGCTTTTGCCGCCGCCAAAGATGGGGCAACTTATCTCGATCCTCAAGTTGCGCGCAAAGTGATGGAGCATCTCAAGCCACCGACTCAACCCGAAAATACTTCGCACCTATCGCAACGGGAATTAGAAGTACTGAAATTAATTGTTGATGGTAAGAGTAACCCTGAAATTGCGAAAACACTCTACCTTAGCCCCAACACGATTAAAACCCATGTGCGGGGGATTATGAACAAGTTATCTGTTGACGATCGCGTCCAAGCTGCAGTTGTTGCTCTAAGATCAGGGCTAGTAAATTAAGGAAAAAGTACTGTGTTGTCCTTACTTAGATCCTAATAGTGATTGGTAATAACGCTATATAATTAAGGCTGATCTACAGAGCAACAAAATAGAGTAAAACCGTGGCACATACCTTTTTAGTGCAACCTGGGAAATGGACTCTCGAAGGTAATTGGGTAGAGCGAGACTCCATGCCAATTCAAGTCAAGGGTAGAACTTTAGTAGGTTGGTCAAGAGATAATTTTTGGTTCACCATGGTCACTAAGTTGACTTTCCCCAATAGCGATCGCGAAGAATTAACCATGGCTTATAAAGGAAGAATTGACTCCAATGAGCGTCGATTTACCTTTGTTGTTGATGATAGCTCTCTGGGCAAGGTTGAAGGAGAGGGGATAATTGGACCAGAATCAATTACTCAACGCTATTGGGTTATTGGTGACAAAAAAATGCGAACAGGTTTTCAGACTCTTTACCGTCGAGATAATAATATTTATTCTTTAACTAGCGGGATTATTGCAGGTCAAAATCTCGAAAGCACAATGGAAGCGGTATTGACCCGTCATATGGATTCATAAAAAAGCGGACAAGGTAATGTCCGCTTTTTTATTTGAAGATAGAAACGCAAAGTGTTTCTATCCTTTTTTAGCGAGAGCTTACACTTTTTAGCTCAGTCGATAAAATATCGATCGCCTTAGCAAACTGAGGATCGGCACTTGTGCCAACTAGCTCACGATTTTTGTTGAGATTTTCAAGCTCGGCTTTAGTCAGTTCAACTACTCGGTCTGGCACTATTCCCATTTGGTTGATGTCCCGCCCATTGGGAGTGTAGTACTTAGCGATCGTTACAGCCATACCTGAACCATCACTCAGAGAATGCACTGACTGAACTAACCCCTTACCAAAAGTCTTAGTCCCGACAATCACAGCTCGTTTGTTGTCTTGCAAAGCGCCAGATAGGATTTCACTAGCACTTGCCGAGCCGCCATCAACTAACACCACAAGAGGCTTGTCCGTAAGAGCTTGACGGTTAGCCGTTAGCCTTTCACTTTCACCCTTGCGATCAATTGTGGAAACAATGGTGGCATTGTCCAACCACATCCGCGCAATTTCAGCACTGGAGTAGAGCAGTCCACCAGGGTTAGAGCGTAGATCTAGGACAAACCCAACTGCGCCTTTCTTAACTTGATCTTGGATAGCCTTACGCATATCACTGGCGGCGTTAGCATTAAACTGACGCAAACTGATGTAGCCAACTTTGCCTACATTTGTATCACGAAGTTCAGCCTTGACTGGATGGATCTCAATTTTGGCACGTTCTAGCTCAATATCAAACTGCTTATCGCCACGCTTGATCCCCAATTTAACTTTTGTACCAGCTGGTCCACGGATTAGGGCAACGGCTTGATTAATATCCATGCCTTCAGTGGATTTGTTAGCGATCGACGTAATAATGTCTTTTGTTAAAATGCCAGCTCGAGATGCGGGTGAATCTTCGATTGGAGCAACAACTGTTAATTGCTTAGTATTATCATCCATCCCAAGCTGAATACCAACGCCAGTGAGTTCCCCCGAAGTATCAATTTGCATACTCTTGAACTGCTCAGGGTCCATAAATCGGGTATATGGATCGTCGAGAAGTTTAAGCATTTCCCGAACTGAGCGATAAGCCTCAGCTTTGGAAGAGTAATCGCGGTTTTCGACATACTGTCGTCTGACCTGCCGCCAGTCAACTTTATTGAAAGCCCCGTCAACATATTCGCGATTGATAAGCTGCCAAGCCTCATCAACGATTTCTTTGGGGCTATCCCGAAATGCGGCGATGCTAGGGTTTGCTAGCTGAAAACCAACAACTGCCACAGCCGCAGCCAATGCTGCTGTTGTACCAAGTACAAGTCCGCCTTTTGCCATGTCAACTTCCTGAAAAGTGATGTGTGTTAGGAATGCGTGAATACAATATTTAAGATCGCGATTTAAGATCACACTCACTTTAGCACAGGAGTTTTTAAGCGTGTGATTTTCAAGTTGTATTTTGCAGGGTTTTATGTCATAAATTTGTACGCGATTATGCGCGATCGCTATTAATCGTCATTAATTTGTCAAGCAATAGCCATTGTATCGCCAAAAATGTATAGCTTTACACAAAAACTAAGTACCTGAGTCTGATGTTATGGATGACATTAATCTATGTAATTGGTCTATGTACTTGGTCTGTGTACTTAGACATGTTACTTAATTGAGGAGATCCTAAGGTGTTGGTTTATAAGACAAATCAAAAGAGGAGACTCAAGAGTTCAGTAAACTGGACTGCTTGTATTCCCCTTGCGGCAATTATCGGTGTTTTTTGGGTGTATGCAGCCACTGCTCAAACTCCTGCTCCCACCCCTGAACCCTTAACTCCAGATAAAGTTCAGGAAAACGTTGCTGCACTCAAAGTTGGCTTAGATACTCTTTGGGTAGTTGTTGCAGCTTTTCTCGTATTTTTTATGAATGCTGGCTTTGCTCTAGTTGAGTCTGGCTTTTGTCGTCGCAAGAATACCGTTAACATTCTTACCAAAAACTTAATCGTATTTGCGATCGCTACCATCGCGTACTGGATGGTTGGTTTTGGTTTTATGTATGGCGATAGTGGCGGCAATCTTTTTATTGGCTTAAAAGGATTTTTCTTAAGTGGTGCTGATAATAGTCCTGCAACCCTTGATGCCTATAAAGGTGATTTCCCAGGTCTTAGCTGGACAGGCGTACCTCTAGAAGCTAAATTCTTCTTCCAGTTGGTGTTTGCAGCAACAGCCGCAACAATCGTCTCAGGTGCAGTGGCTGAGCGCATTAAGTTTCTTGCCTTTTTGCTATTTAGCTTTGTGTTGGTTGCTGTTTCCTATCCAATCACTGGACATTGGATCTGGGGTGGCGGCTGGCTGTCAAAAGTTGGCTTCTACGACTTTGCTGGCTCTACCGTAGTTCACTCATGTGGCGGATGGGCTGCGCTGATTGGAGCCGCAATTGTTGGCTCGAGGGCTGGTAGATATGGTGAAGATGGTAAAAATCGTGCTATGCCTGGTCATAGTATGAGTCTAGCAACTCTAGGGTGCTTGATTCTATGGTTAGGTTGGTTTGGCTTCAACCCTGGTTCAACCATGGCGGCTGATGGTCGTTTGATCTCTCATATTGCCTTGACTACAAATATGGGTGCTTCCGCAGGTGGTATTGCCGCAACAATTGTGGCTTGGCTATATCTTGGTAAGCCCGACCTATCAATGATTGTTAACGGTATCTTGGCTGGCTTGGTATCGGTTACTGCTCCTTGCGCTTGGATTACCTTGCCTAGTGCCGTTATCATTGGTGCGATCGGTGGCACAATTGTAGTATTTGCAGTTGGCTTCTTTGACAAACTGAAGATTGACGATCCCGTTGGTGCGACTTCAGTTCACCTTGTTTGCGGTATCTGGGGTAGTTTAGCTGTTGGTTTATTCGCAGTTGGACAGAAAGCAGATATTGGCGGTGGTTACATTTTACAAGCTGGTGCTGGTCCTAAGGCTGGCTTGTTCTTCGGTGGCGGCTTTGATCAGCTTTTAGCTCAATTGATAGGTATTGCCTCTGTTGGTGGTTTTACCGTAGCCTTTAGCTTTATTGCTTGGTACGCGATTTCCCTAATCACAGGTGGTGTTCGTGTTGAGCCAGAAGAAGAGTTCAAGGGACTTGATATATCTGAACATGGTATGGAAGCTTATTCTGGTTTTGGTAAAGAAAGCGAATAGTTTTTCCAAATCCCAA
>JBJTVM010000030.1:0-1160 GCA_046081205.1 Pseudanabaena sp.
GAACCTTACAAAAACCACCCTATAACCTAACTGGCAAAGACATATTTATTGGGCAAGTTGAGCTAAGTCGTCCTAGCCGTTTTGCTGTAGATAAAATTTCCAATAAACTCTTGCAACTCGATCGCGTCATTGTTCAGCCCTACGAAGTTTTTTTTCGTGATGGTAAAGCGATTCCCAATCGCAATGTCGATGATCACTCCGCCCAAGTTGCCGCAGTGATCATTAGTCAACATAAAATTCGGCGAGGTGTTGCTCCAGATGCTAGATTGCTATCTTCTGCATATTCACAGCGTCGTCAAGATGGACAACCCGAAGCCTGCATTGCCGCCCAGCATATCGCTCGGCAATACAACAGTACCGTTCGCGCCATAAATTTTAGCTTTGGTGAACTCCTCAGCGAAGATCCTCGTCCCAAAGCAACACTTGATGGCGGAGCTTTACTAACCCTTTGCGTTGATTGGATTTCCTCTACCTATAACACTTTGCCAATTGTGGCTGGGAACCAAGGCAAAGGTGGTATCCCAATTCCCACCGATCTTTATAACGGCTTTACCGTTGGGTTTACGCGGGAAGTCAATGGCATTTATCGCCAGCTAGATCGTGGCAATCTGATTGATGAGCCATATCTCGATCGCAATAGTAATGGCAAGTACGATCAAGGTGAAATTTTTAGTGATCTGAATAAAGATCAAAAATGGACTGCAGGAGTCGAAAGCCCCATTGATGGCAGGAGATCAATGGCAGTACTAGCCCCAGGCAATAACCTCCAACTACCCACCTTGCAGGGTAAATTCAAAAATGCTAATGGCTCTAGTTTTGCGACTCCTCACGTTGTCGGGGTGATCGCCTTATTGCATGAATATGCTAATCGTCAAATTGCAAGCGGTAGTTGGAGCATTGATGCACGTCGCCATGAGCTAATCAAAGCCGTGTTAATTAACTCCGTTGACAAGATTCAAGATCGCGGCGATGGCAAAATTCTTGGTATGTCCAAGACCATTCTTGATGCGTTTGGCAAAACATGGATCGACACCGAAGCCTATCCAAATCAGTCGATTCCCCTTAGTCGCAGTCTTGGTGCAGGACAACTCAATGCCTATCGAGCCTTTCAGCAATATCAAGCAGGGCAACAATCTCCTATCAATGGATCAGTCAATGTT
>JBJTVM010000031.1:0-1629 GCA_046081205.1 Pseudanabaena sp.
GTGAGGTTTTTTGTATTTTCTTAGTTGCACATCACGTTGTTAATTTAATCGGCGATTCTTATTATTTAAGGATCGATTTTTTGAAAGCCAACATTAGGAGGGCTTTCAAAAAACTGATTTGTCGATTACTATCCTGTTACAATTGCTAAGTAGATACACTTACATAATCTTATCTAGCTAGAAATATGTCTTTGCCTCTCTCTGACCCCCTATTGGCTGCAATTGTCTATGCCGCGATCGCAGGTACATATTTACTGGTGATCCCCTTAATCGTGTTGTTTTATTTCAAGGCACGTTGGTACAAAACAGGATCTGTAGAAAGATTGTTTCTATGCTTTCTAGCCTTTTTCTTTTTTCCTGGCTTATTACTACTTTCTCCCTTCTTTAACTTTCGCCCCACAGCAAGGCAAATTTAAACCCAAATTAAACTGAGCCCCTCTTGCCCAGTTCAAAGAGATTGCTCAGTTTAATGAAAAATATTTCAGAGACTAAAAATATGCGCCGCATTGATGCCATAGCAATTACACTTGCTTTTTTTGGATTTGGTGGAGTTGCCTTTTGGGTGTTTCGCTCCTCTGGCTTGGATGCGACTAATGCTGGTGTTTGGAGCCAAGTAGTTTTAGTAGGTGTATTAATCGCTTGGATCTGCACCTATGTATTTCGGGCGGTCACAAAGACGATGACTTATAATCAGCAGTTAGATGAGTACAAAAAAGCAGTTCTGACTAAGAAGTTAGAAGAAATGTCTCCTGAAGAGAGAGAAGCTTTGCTCGCAGAAGTAGCTACTGAAAATCTACTAGCTCAAAATGCCGTCAAAGATGAATGAATCAGCGATCGCCTTACTATTCTCTATTTCATCCTAAGCCACTTGCTAAGCGGATTAGTTCTTTCGGCTTTCCAAGAGATTTAGGCGATCGCTTTCAAATAGTGCAGAAATGGTTACATTTCGCAAAAGACGGTGAACCATCAAATCTGATTGCTGAAGCCCAATTTTTGCATGATATTTTTGTTGACATATTGGGATACAAATCTCCCTTTGAGAGCAATGGAGGTGCATGGGAATTAGAACTACATCCACACCCTTCCCTTGGTTTTTTTACAGAAACTTCAGCGAATGTCATTGCTGAAATACGAGTTAATGCTGCTGAGGAAGGCGCGATCATTAAGCCAGAACCAGAACATGAAGTAACTGAATGGCTAATTGTCTTGGATTATCGAGAAATATGTCTTTATCATCGCGATGTATCAAGTTTATTTTGTCAGAGATTTGCTTGGGACTCGTTGGCAGATCTAGAACAACTCAAATCCTTTTATTTTTTATTGTCGAGGCGGACTCTTCTAAGGGGAATTGCCAATAGTGAGGAGCGATCGCGTACCGCCCATTTACTAGAAGAGTCTCATCAACTTGAATCTGAAGTTCTCAAAAATTTCTACAGTCACTACTACAAAATTCGTAGTCAACTGATCAAAGATTTTCGCTATCGACTCCAACTCTTAGCCCATCCTGTGGAAGATGCAGAAAACTCTCTCCAAATCAAAGCCGAAGATGCGATCGCGATCGCGATTTATCAAGCCCAAAAGCTCTTAAATCGGATCTTGTTTGTAGCTTATTGCGAGGATCGACAGTTA
>JBJTVM010000032.1:0-4799 GCA_046081205.1 Pseudanabaena sp.
GACTTATTCTCTGTTTTAAATAAGCCTTTAAAGCACTTTCCAATTACTAGCAAAGTTAAAGTAGATTCTGTAAATGCACCTGATTTAAAAGATCAGGCTGATTTCTTCGTCACCGATCCTCCTTATGGAGATGCAGTCAAATACGAAGAAATACTTGAATTTTTTATTGCATGGTTACGCAAAAATCCACCACCCGAATTTGCCGAATGGGTTTGGGATAGTCGGCGTAGTTTAGCCATCAAAGGCGAAGACGAAAACTTTCGGCGTAACATGGTCGCCGCCTACAAACGCATGACCGAATGTATGCCCGACAACGGAATGCAAGTAATCATGTTTACCCACCAATCAGGCTCCATCTGGGCAGACATGGCAAACATCGTCTGGGCTTCAGGCTTGCAAGTCACCGCCGCATGGTATGTCGTCACCGAAACCGATAGCGCCCTCCGCGATGGCAGCCACGTCAAAGGCACAATCCTGCTCATCTGTCGCAAACGCCTCGGACAACACAAAACCACCCGTGACGACCTCACATGGGAAATTCAAGAAGAAGTCGAAGCGCAAGTAAAGGAACTGACAGGACTCAACCAACTCACCAAAGGCGAACAACGCGATGAGAACGTCTTTGAAGATGCCGATATCCAAATGGCAGGCTATGCCGCCGCCCTGCGCGTCCTCACCCGTTACGCGATCATCGATGGGCGCGACATGACCGCCGAAGCGATCCGCCCTAGAATCAAAGGCGAAACCACCTTTGTCGATGGACTGATCAACTTTGCAGTCGATACCGCTAATCAAGCCCTTGTCCCCCAAGGCATTCCCAAAACCCATTGGGACAAACTATCAGGCGGTGAAAGATTCTATCTAAAAATGATTGAAATGGAAGCACGCGGTTTCAAAACCCTCGATAACTATCAAAACTTCGCCAAAGCCTTTAAAGTCAAAGCTTTTCAAATCTTCATGGCAGACCAAAAGGCAAACAAAGCAAGGCTCAAAAGTGCAGTCGAGTTCGGTCGCGCCGAAATGGGTGAAGGCTCAGAGCTATATCAATCCGTCCTCCGCGCCGTCCTTTATGGCATCATGGAACTCGCCAAAAATGTCGATAGTGATGAAGTTTTAGCACATTTGCGGCTAAACATCCCCAACTATTACGGCGATGAAACCCAACGAGAATTAGCGATCGAGCTTGCCGATTATCTCTCCAAGCAATTAGTCACAATTCGTCCCGACGAACATAGCGCCGCAAGGGTATTATGCGAGATGATTAAAAATCAGCGATTGGGGTGATATTGATTCTATCAAAAACCAAAGTTTTACCAAAATCTAGGAGACTAAAATGCAGACACAAACAGCGATCGCAGACTCTAGCAAAAATATTGACAAATCAGTTTTGCCACCAATAGCAATTCATATCTCGTTTGAAATGTTATTGGCAACTATAGAAACCCTGCCACAACAGCAACAATGGCAACTATATCAAACCCTCAGCACGAGACTTGTCCCCAGTTCAGCCGAGGCAAAAGCAATTTCTCGTTTAGCCGATGAAGATGATCCTAGTAAATGGATTACAGTCATAGAGGCAGATGAAGAAGTGGATGAACAAGCCCTAGATGCTTGGCTAGCAACTGAAGGATATCCACAGAAAAATGTATAAACTTGCCTTACATCAAGATATTCAGTCTGAGGATCTCATCCTTTTACCCGAAGAACTACAAAAGAAATTTATTCAATATCAAAAAGTGTTGAAAGTAGATCCATATCGGACTAAAGGTATGTCTAGCCATGACTTACGGGGAAATCTAAAAAACTATCGAGCTTTAGAAATAGATTTTGAAGGTACGAGTTATCGCCTTGTTTACCGAATATATGACTCATCTTCACCAAAGCACATAAACATCATCAGCTTTGGAGAACACGATCTAGCCTATGAAAGGGCTATAGCAAGAAAATAACTTCAGGGTAATCGACTATGCTTAATCGCTTTTCTTCCCGACTTCAGCGCCTTGACCATGCTTTCCTCCGCGATCGCCTCAAAAATGCCAAATCCTACCAACGCATTGCAGGATATTTCCGTAGTTCCATTTTTGAACTAGTCGGTGAAGAAATTGCCAATATTCCCACAGTTCAAATTATTTGTAACAGCGAATTAGATGTTAATGATATTGCCATCTCAAAAGTCGTAAGGGAATCTGCTCTCAAAGAAAAATGGAACCAAGTTCCCTGCGAAGTGGAAGCACTACTACACCGCGATCGCTACCGTTATCTCTATGAATTGCTCACCAGTGGCAAAGTCGAAATCCGCGTTGTGCCGAAAGATCGCGTTTTTATTCATGGCAAAGCAGGGGTAATCGAGTTAGCTAATGGCTCAAAAACCAGCTTCCTCGGCTCGATCAATGAAACCAAAAGCGCCTTCACAAATAACTACGAAATCCTTTGGGAAGACACTTCAGCAGAAGGTGTGGCATGGGTCGAAGCAGAATTTAATGCCCTGTGGACAGATGCCTATCCTCTACCCGATGCAATTATCGAAGAAATTAAAAGAATAGGCGATCGCGTCGAGATTAAATTTCCCGAAGTCACAACTACTGAACTACCCGCCGCCGCCCTTGCCGAAAGCCCGATCTATCGCGGTGGTGAACAGTTACAACCTTGGCAGCGATCGTTTGTGACCCTATCCCTGCAACACCGTGAAACCTATGGCAAAGCGCGATTACTCTTAGCCGATGAAGTGGGCGTAGGCAAAACCCTTTCTCTGGCGGCAAGTGCCATGATGTCCGCCTTACTCGACGATGGAGCAGTGCTAATTCTTTGTCCTTCAACCCTGACTCTGCAATGGCAAGTCGAACTAGAAGACAAACTGGGTATTCCCAGCGCCGTCTGGCTATCGGACAAAAAGGTATGGCTCGATCAGCAAGGGCATAAAATCAAAACTCGCGGAGCCGAGGATATTCTGAACTGTCCTATGCGAATCGCGATCGTTTCTACGGGGCTGATTTCTCAAGGTACAGAGGAAAGCGAATATTTACTCAAACGCAAATATGGCACGGTTGTTCTCGATGAAGCGCATAAAGCAAGGCGGCGCGGAGGCTTAGGAGCCAAAAAAGGAGAACCAAATAATTTACTCGCTTTTATGTTGAAGATGGGCTATAAAACCCGAAATTTACTGCTTGGTACTGCTACACCCATCCAAACCGAAGTTAGTGAGCTATGGGATTTACTGCATATTCTTGATCGCGGAGCCGAGTTTGTTTTGGGCAGATTTAGCAATTGGATTGATTGCGATCGCGCTCTGCCCATAGTCAAAGGGGAACAAGGGATGGAAACAGAAGCACAGGCTTGGGAATGGCTACGCAATCCTTTCCCCCCTGCCGCAGAAGATAGCCTATTTGCTAATCTCAGACTGTCATTAGATGTGCCAGATCAAAGATTTATCAGTGATAAGGGATTTGGTTCGTTAGAATTTCTAGACCAACAGGCGATCGCCGCCGCCCTCGATCCAAATTTTTTCAAAGAACATAACCCCATCTTGCGTCATACCGTATTGCGTCGTCGCCAAACCCTCGAAGAAGCTGGCTTACTAGAAAAAGTCGGTGTGGATATTCATCCAAATCCCAATGCTCCAAGTTCTGAATATCAAGGTATAGATTTTATTGAGCAGGGTTTACTCACCAATTATTCCTTCAACCTCGCCTATGAAGCCGCCGAAGACTTTACCCGCGCTTTACAGAAACGCACCAAGTCAGCAGGTTTCATGAAAACTATGCTCTTACAAAGAATTTGTTCCAGCTTTGCTTCTGGTCGCCTCACCGCCGACAAAATGTTGCGCCGCGAAATTCTCGAAGATGAAGACCAAACTCGCCTATTAGAAGAAACACTCAACAATTTGACCTATGAAGAAGAAACTCACCTCGAAACTATCGTTACCGAACTATCACGAACAGAGGCACGCGATCCAAAACTTGCCGCCGTGCAGTACTTTCTCACCCAACATATTACCGATGGCAAAACATGGCTAGAGCATGGCTGCATTATTTTCAGTCAGTATTACGACACCACCTTTGCGATTGCCTCAGAACTAGGAAAGCTGCTACCTAATGAGGCGATCGGGGTCTATGCAGGTACAGGCAAAAGTGGACTGTTTAAAAATCAAGACTTCAGTTCTGTGGAACGTAACGAAATTAAGACGGCGGTTAAAGAGCGAAAAATCAGACTAGTAATCGCTACTGATGCCGCTTGTGAAGGGCTAAACCTGCAAACCCTCGGTACTCTAATCAACGTCGATCTTCCTTGGAATCCTTCACGCCTAGAACAACGTTTAGGACGCATCAAACGCTTTGGTCAAGCAAGACGCAGCGTTGATATGCTCAATCTTGTCTATCACGATCCTCAAGATGAAAAAATCTACCAAGTCCTATCGCGCCGTATGAAAGATCGCTACGATATTTTTGGCGGACTGCCAGATACGATCGAAGACGATTGGATCGACAGCAAAGAAAAACTAGAACAAATGATGGATGAGTATATTCATCTCCGCCATCAAGCCCGTGATGTCTTCGAGATTCGCTATCAACAAACCATAGATCCTAATAAAGATCGATGGGAACTCTGTGCCAGAGTCCTATCACGCCGCGATGTAGTTGACCGACTATCTTTGCCTTGGGGAGCAATTCAAAAATAGGGTTTAAGCTAAAAATCAGACTATAACATCAAATCATCTAAACATCTAATACCATTAAGATATAAAAGCTTTAGATAATCCTTTAACTCAGTCAGAGTCTTAATTTTCTCCCAGTCCACATCAG
>JBJTVM010000033.1:0-8563 GCA_046081205.1 Pseudanabaena sp.
TAGGGGGAATCGATCAGTATTTTTTGCAAATGCCTACATTTCTCAAACAGGCTCTTGAAGTTGTACCTCTGCGAGGTGCAACTTTAAGGGCTTGGCTTTGCAATTACGTCACAAAAAGCATCAAAAAATATTTGACAAGATCCGCCATTCTTGTTGTATGATGTAAATCTTGCAAAAAGGGCGAATGGCGGAATTGGTAGACGCATCAGACTCAAAATCTGACGACTTCGGTCATGAGAGTTCGATTCTCTCTTTGCCCATCCTAAAAAAGCAGTTCACTAAGTGAACTGCTTTTTTAATTTTTTATAAAGACAAATCTGGATCAATACCTAAAGCTATAAGGCGATCGCGTAATTGTTTTAATTGCAATTCCGCAGCATTAGCACGTTGGCTTTCTTGCTCAGCACGTTGACTCTCTTGCTCGGCACGTTGGCTTTCTTGCTCAGCGCGTTGGCTTTCTTGCTCGGCACTCTGTCTCGCTTGCTCAGCGCGTTGGCTTTCTTGCAGAGTAAGGTGCTTTTGATTTTGGAGCGCAAATAGTAACTCAACGGGCATTAATAATTTTTCACCAGTATCTAGCTGATAAAAATTAATTAGATGCTCTTCAACCTCTAGGCGCAAACCCAAAACATGACTACATCCATCCGTAATTGGGAAATAGATATTGGCATCATCACGTTCTCTGTAACCGAGACGATAGCCACGCAGCTTTTCGGGTATCCACTCACCCTTAGGATCAAACAGCCAATATTCTTGTACCTCTATATCCTCATAGAGATCCCTTTTAAATTCTTTATCTTTTGCCTGAGTTTTAGGAGAGGTAATCTCAAAAATAACACTGGGAACCTTACCTGTTTCCCAAATTTTATAATTGTCGTATGGTACTTGTGGAACCTCGAAGATAACCATTACATCAGGGGAGACTCTCAGCTTGGGAAAGCCTTGGGCATAGTAAAGAAATTGGTCAGCAAGGACAACAGGCGATCGCTCCTGAAAAGCGATCGCTAAGTAATTTCGTAATATGCCAACAGTTGCAATAATCGCATCAGCATGAATAGAAGTTTCTGCCAAGGGTTCACCATCCTCGGAAGGGTAAAAGATTTCGGGGGTGGGATTGCTCTCTGGTGTTTTATTCTCAGTGGTTGCAATATTAGAAACAGTGGCTGGAGTCATGACACAAGCAGTGCTTTCTGCACAAGCGGCAATGTATCGTAGCTAATTAGCAATATATTTCAGCATTGCTAATTGTTATTGAAATTATATAGCGCTTTTCAAGCAAGCGAGTTACATAGGTTTGTTTCCCCGCCTTCTGCGGGGAAACAAACCTGTACTTCACTAACCTAATAAAGGCGATAGAGCAATCCTAAATAATTTGAGGGAATGCGTCCCTTCGAGACGCACTCCCTCAAATTATTTAGTTACAGAGTGATTTTTTGTAAAACAGAACTTGTGGAAACAATATGACGATCTAAGCCAAGAACCTGTGGATCAAGACCGATTGCTAGTCCAATCAACTGTGGTAAATGCAAAATCGGAATCCCTAATTTATGACCAATCACCTTTTCGACCTCAGGTTGACGCGAATCGAGATTTAGATGACAAAGCGGACATGGTGTAACGATGCAATCTGCGCCTGCGGCGATCGCCGCAGTGAGATGTCGTCCTGCCATTGAGAAAGATTCTTTGGGGGCATAGCTAGAAATTGGCCAGCCACAGCATTGCACCCGTCCTTCGTAATACACAGGGGTTGCGCCAACTGCACGAAAAATATTTTCTAAAGATTCAGGCTTAAAGGGATCGTCGAAACGCGTGACCGTTTGCGATCGCAGTAAGTAGCAACCATAAAAGGAAGCGCATTTAAGATTTGCTAGAGAGCGAGTTACTTTAGCAGCAATATTTTCTAAGCCATAGTCACGAATCAGAACCCAGAGTAAATGCAAAACTTCCGTAGAACCTTGGAAATGATGTCCTTGAGTATTCAGCAATGCATTTACTACGTCTCTACGTGTAGAATCTGAGCTTTTGAGCTTGTCATTAACACGTCCTAGTACCCCCTGACAGGTGCTACATTGCGTCATTACGGTGAGATTTAATTCTTCGGCAAGAGAAATATTGCGAGCATTAATCACATCCTCCATCAGTTCGTCAGTTTCCTTGAATGTGCCAGAACCGCAGCAGGTCGCCTTATGTAATTCTACAAGTTCAATACCTAAGGCTTGAGCGATCGCCGTTGTCGATGCATGTAGCTCTTTGCAAGCACCCTTAGCAACACATCCTGAGTAATAGGCGTATTTCAATGCTTTAGTTTCTGTCATTTCTCTGCTCGCAACATCTTTCCCGTGAGATTCTAAATTACCACCAAAAAAGAGAGGCGGCGCATTGCGCCGCCTCTCTTTTTTGATTAATTAGGCTGTGACAAGCTCAGGACGCTTGCTGTTGCGAATACCTTTAATTGCTTCAGCATAGTCTGGAGCATTAAATACTGCGGAACCTGCCACGATCGCATTAGCACCAGCTTCTAGAACTTGCCAAGTATTGTTAGCCTTAAGACCACCATCAACCTCAATCCAAGGATCAAGTCCGCGATCTTCACACATTTGACGCAACTTAGCGATTTTAGGAATCACATTAGGAATGAAGCTCTGACCACCAAAGCCGGGGTTAACACTCATGATCAAAACCAAGTCGCATAGATCGAGAACATACTCAATAAAGCTCAAAGGAGTCGAAGGATTGAGAGAAACACCAGCAAGTTTACCAAGTTCTTTGATTTGGCAGAGATTACGATGTAAGTGAGGACATGCAGTATGCTCAGCATGAACAGTGATGATGTCTGCTCCAGCCTTGGCAAAGTCAGGCACATATCTTTCTGGCTCAGCAATCATCAAGTGCACATCCAAAATCTTGGTGGTAACAGGACGAATAGCCGAAACTACTAATGGTCCAATAGTGATATTCGGCACAAAGCGCCCATCCATCACATCAACGTGAATCCAATCTGCACCCGCCGCATCAACTGCACGAATGTCGTCACCTAAACGGCTAAAGTCAGCAGACAAGATTGAAGGGGAAATAACTGTGGACTTTTTAGGCATATGATTTACGGGGGGCTTAGCTTTACAAAGATCTAAAAAACAGCAGAAAAGTGTAGTTTTGGTTACAGCTTATCTTAATTATTAATTAAATTTAGCAGTTTTGAACGTAAGTAGCACAGTAATATTTACCAGTATTGACTTATAGGTTAGGGGTAAAGCATTGTCGATCTAAAAATGTAATGAAATAAAGAGGCTAATTAATCAGTCTAAAGTGGCTGTCAGTCTTTTCAACATATCAAGTGCCCATTTCCCTGAATCTTCAAGACTCGCACTATATGGCAAACTGTCATTTTCACCTATATAGATAAGTCTATTTTTTTCACTGTTGAGTTTAAACTTTATTTTGCGCTCATTAACCCAATCTTCGACTTGTTTAGAAGTCCTCTTAAGCTTACGATCAAAGAAGTGCAAATACCAACCTTTCGGAGTTAGCACTACGTTGAATTTTAGTGACAAGGAATCACTTATGACAATTGTGTACCAAGATACAGCCGCCAAATAAGCCGAAGGCAACCAGAAGCCAGATTTGATCGGGTAAGGGGATTGGGAAAAGACATCATCGGAAAGAACCACTTCATTTAATTGCTTTACTTTTTTTCTCATATCCTTTTGCATCTCAATCACTTCAGCAAGTAGTTTTGAAATACTTTTCTGATTATCAGCAAAATATAGTAATCGTTGTTCATCCATAGAAGTTGCCTCTTGTAAATTTTGTATGGTTTGGATAAAGTCACGCAAAAATATTGTGTGTGGCTCACGACCAGTCAGAAAATAAGAGCCAATATTCGCGATCACTTGCTCAAATAGCAATTGATAAGTAATAGGCTTAAATCCATGTAATTTAACCTTTGATGTATCTATAGGGAAGACTGATAATAATACCTTGTAAACTTGGCGATCTTTCCGCAAGTACTTATTAAGATGTTCTGCATACTTATCGAACCGATTATAAGCATCAGCAAAAATCTTGTTTTCTATCCCCAAAAGAAAATCATCTGATTCGATTATTAGATCAATACGTTTACCTTCAGAGGTAGATTCTTCACGTCGCACATCAATATTTTGACCATTAATTACTACCTTTTCATTGATGAGCGTAAACAGTGAATCTAACAGAAGTGAACCAAATCCATGTTCGTTAGACGGTTGAAGGTAAAACTGAAGTATATTGCTACAAACATTCTCGAAGTGTGGATATCCTGCAATCTCCATAAATGTCTGTTCTTGCTTTCGTAAAGGCGGCAAGCTTTTTAAGCCATTGAGGAGATGCGTTATTTGATCTACAGATAAAGTCACAATTTTGTTGAATCGGGGCTTTGCAAGCTATCAGAAAAATTAGATTAACATAAGATATATAAATTACACAATTTAATTACATAATAGAGATAGTAAGCTATCTAGACAGATTAGAAACCTATGAAGACGATAAACTGATAGCTCAAAAACAACTGGACAAAAATTTACCTTTGATAGAAAACTTGCGATCGCTACTGATATGAATGGTAATTTCGCTTTGGATTCTAGCAACTATATAAGCAATAATCCAAGAGAATATGTGCTGAATCCCAACAAAATACAGCAGGGCAAAGTTAACACCCAAGCTAGTAACAGATTTCTCAAAGTATGCATCTGTAATCCTGAGCGATTAGCAACCATTGAACCTGCCATACCTGAAGAAAGGATATGTGTGGTGCTAACGGGTAAGCCAAAGTAATCGGCAGCACTGATCGTAGTCATCGTCACTAATTCGGCAGTCGCACCTTGAGCATAGTTAAGAGGTTCTTTGCCAATTTTTTCGCCGACCGTCACAACAACCCGTTTCCACCCAATCATTGTTCCTGCTCCGATAGAAAGGGCAATGGTAATCTTTACCCAATAGGGAATGAAATGGGTAGTTTTATCTAATTGGTTTCTATAGTCAATTAATAAATTTTTCTGCTCAAGATTCGCTAATTGTTGTTGATTTTCTAATTTAGTAATTGCACTAGCAACAAGATAGATATCATTTCTAATCTGTGCGCGATCACGATCTGATAGATCGACAAAATTACTACTGAGTGACAAACTTTTACTAATTAATTGACTTTCAGAAGCTAGCGATCGCCAAGTATTTTCATCTAGTTGACCTTGTGGCTTTAAGAAGTTCGTCAGTTCTCTTTGACTATTCTCAAAAAGCAAATCAGCAGCAGCAGATTTAGGTATCTGTGATGTAAATATGGGAATAGCAGATTGCGATGTCGTGACCAATTGGGCGATCGCTTGAGAGCTAGTATCCATATTTAAAGAGAAGCTACTTGGCAATAAAATTACTAAAATCAGCATCATTAGCCCCATTCCTTTTTGTCCATCATTAGAGCCATGAGCAAAACTGACTCCTGTACAAGTCAAAATTAGCAACGACCTAATCCCTAGTGATGGGGTATCCTCTGCTGCTGGTGCTGTATAGATATTTTCTTGTTTAATTAGAGCTTTAGCGATGAGGAATAATAATGCGGCTCCACAAAATCCGAGCAAGGGTGAAATAATAAGAGAAAGAAACACTTCCTGCATTTTTAGCCAGTTGATACCATCCCACCAGTTTTGTTCTGTAGAAAAAGCTGAATTTGCTAAGCCGATTCCCAAAATTACACCAATTAACGTATGTGTACTGGATACAGGTAATCCCAAATACCAAGTTCCCAAGTTCCAAATAATTGCTGAAGTAAGTAAAGCCAAAACCATCATCAAACTTTGGATTGAATCAGCTTTAACCAGTAATTCCACAGGCAATAAAGCCACAATTGAAAAAGCGACAGCACCGCTTGATGTGATCGTACCTAATAAATTACAAATGCCTGACCAAATTACTGCGTATGTGGGCTTGAGTGTATTTGTATAAATCACAGTCGCTACAGCATTAGCGGTGTCATGAAATCCATTCACGAATTCAAAACCGATCACCAAAGCGATCGCTAAGCCTAAAAATAGATATTCCATAATTCCATTTTTGCGCTGCCCATCCTTACCTACTTAGCAACCCTCTGCTGCCAAATCAATCTTCTTGCTTTTCGAGCGATCGCCACCAACGACTGAGGGGAAAGTAAATAGCAGGTGACCATAAACTACTCAAAATCGCCGAACTAAGAGCTATCCTCTGCTGTAAAGTCCAGACATTATCCATGTCGGCTCCCATGGCAGTTAGTTGCAATGCATGCATGGTCTCAACAATTACTGCCATGCCAAAAACGATTAAAGCGATCGAAATAAAGTCTTCTTGCATATATCGCTGTTTCTGCAAAAGGGAGGTTAGACCTCCAGTGATTGCTAGTCCCAAAGCGTGCGTTGGCGAAACATGCAGATCAACAAAAGTCATACTATCTTGTACAAATCCGATAGCAATCCCTGCCATTACTGACAAAAATACAGGACGATTAACACTCCAAGCCACGAGCCAGATTAGTAACCAGTTAGGAGCAATTCCCATCAAAGTCATGCCTGGAAATCTGGTATACATCGCTAAAATACAAATTAGCAGTGAACCAATGGTCACGCACCAGTTTAAAAACTTTTGGGATAGGGAAGCTTTGCGATCGAGCATTATTTCTGATGACTAGGTTATAGCTTCTCTTGGAAAGGATATACCTCTACATAGTCTAGTAGTCCTAAAGGAGACGAAAACTCAACGATCGCCTCAGGAGCTGGTTGCTTGTCAAGATTTATGGATTTAATCCGACCAACAGGTACATTTTCAGGAAATAGAGTACTAAATTGTGAAGTATGGACAATATCTCCAACTTTTACATCAGGATCGCGCTCAAAAAATTCTAGGGTCGCAGTATTTTGGCTTTGCCCCTTGAGCATTCCATTAAAACGACTCCGACTAATCACAACGCCAACCTGACTATTGGGATCGCTGATCAGCAAAATCTGACTACTATTTGGGGAAACATGGGTAACGCGCCCAACTAAACCACCAGGTGCAACTACCACAGCACCTGCTTTAATACCATCATTGCTACCTTTCCCAATTAAGATTTGATTCCACCAAGAATCAGCCGCACGACCAATTACAATTGCCCAAACACCAACATTATTAGGAGTCACCCTCACCTTTAAAAGTTCTTTCATTCTCTGGTTTTGGGACTCTAATTCAGTCAAGCGATAGCGAAGTTCGCGTACTTGAGCGTCTTGTAATAGTTCTTGCTTAGATACAGTTGATTGAAAAGGGCGGCTGAGAAACTGATAGGTTTCCATAATTGCCACGCCTTGAGTTTGGCGGATAAACCACGCAAGCCCAATTCCTGCACTGACTACAACAGTTTGAAAGCTATAACGCTCCCACCAACTACGGATTGAATCCATGAAAAATTTACCTATAAACTTTTCAAGCGACTGGTTAAGACACGACCAAGATTTTTATAATCTTCTAAAACACGACCAGCACCAATTACTACGCAGTCCAAAGGAGCTGGGGCAATATGAGTGATAATTCCAGTTTCATGACTAATCAGGGTATCAATACCATTTAGCATTGCTCCACCACCAGCTAACATAATACCGCGATCAATAATGTCAGCAGCTAACTCAGGAGGCGTGCGCTCTAAGGTTCGCTTCACTGCTTCGATAATCACAGAGAGTGGTTCACTCATGCTTTCGCGAATTTCTGAAGACTTGACAGTGACGGTACGAGGTAAACCCGATAGCAGGTGCAAACCTCTCACCTCCATCGAAGTTTCTTCTTTAATAGGATAAGCCGAACCAATTTTAATTTTAATCTCTTCAGATGTACGTTCCCCAACGACGAGGTTATGTACAGTCTTCATGTACTTCATGATTGCTTCGCTGAGTTCATCACCAGCAACACGCACGGACTCGCTTAATACAATTCCCTGCAAGCTCATAACAGCAACTTCGGTAGTTCCACCACCAATGTCAATGATCATGTTCCCTGTTGCTTCAGTTACAGGTAGCCCTGCGCCGATCGCCGCCGCAATGGGTTCATCAATGGGGTAAACTTCACTTGCACCAGCGCGACGGGCGGCATCCATTACGGCTCGCCATTCCACGCCTGTTACTCCACTAGGAATGCCAATCGCAATGCGAGGGTTAAAAACACCTTTCTTAACTTTTTGAATGAATGAGCGCAACATCAGCTCAGCCGAGTCAAAATCAGCAATTACGCCGTCTTTGAGGGGGCGAACTGCAATGATGTCACCTGGGGTGCGACCGATCATTTTGTTGGCTTCATTTCCGACCGCATAGGCAGTCTTGTCTCGTTGATCGATCGCAACAACTGATGGCTCTTGCAAAACAATACCTTCACCAGACACATAAACTAATGTGTTGGCAGTACCGAGGTCAATGCCGATGTCTTTAGTAAAATGGCGTAATAAACCCACAGTAAACTCTTCCAGTGGTCAAACTAGCTAAATCGTCTTAACATCTTATTACGATTGTTGTCACTTAGTCTAGTCTTCTTAACTATTCCG
>JBJTVM010000034.1:0-1202 GCA_046081205.1 Pseudanabaena sp.
GCGTGTGCTACAGGTTCTTGGGTTTTAATTATTGCACCTTTCCTACAGGCATATATTCTTGAATGAGATTACGCTGACTTACCCGATCGCCTTCGGATAATAAGCGATCGCCTGCCTCTTTAAGAGTTCGCAAGTCAAAACTCGGTGGACGAAACTCAGGTAACGCTTGAGTGCTATTCACCAATCTTAAAGACAAACGCTCTAAACCAATTTCATAGACAAACTTCCGCACTTGCTCATCATATAAACTCGATCGCAATGAGCCAAAGAAATCAATCGAGCGATCGGGATACATATCCACCAGCCGCTCAATTTCCCACTGCGGAATATTATCAGGCGCAAAAATACCACTGACAATACCAATGCGATCGCTGCGATCGGGTTGCCAATAAAACTTCTCCATACGACCATCACGCACCAACGGCGCATACAAAGTCGAAAAATCATTCCCCGTCACAATAATCGGTACACGTCTAATCGGATTACTGTCATAGCTCCCTGGCAACTGCACATTCGTTGGGTTATCAGCAATATTCATCAACGTGGCATTCACCAACTGTGTATTGACCGTATATTGCGTAGTGCTATCAACTCGTCCCGCCCCCGCATCGAGATCATTAATTAATAAAGCGCACATCTTGCCCCGCACCTTTACTAACTCAGCAGCCTCACGGTAGCGCATTCTAATCAATCGTGCAGGATCTCCAGCGTCAGGGCTTTCTAGCTCTCCACCCGACATTCTAATCGGATCAATTCCCAGTTTCTGAAAAGCTAACTCACATTGAAATGACTTACCTTCACCTTTACCCCCATGAATACCCAGAATTAGCGGCACATTCACATTTGGCAACTTCATAAAATTCTTGGCAAGATGTACAGCCAATTTATCTAAAAAGCGCGGTGAAATGTAATAAGACAGACAGATTAATTTTGAGAACTATCTCCAATTTAGCTTATCTCAAGGTTCCCTTGAGATCTCATTTCTGATTAATATCAATTCACAGAAGTGTGGCTACACTTCTGTGAATTAAAACCCAAACCCTATAAAGGTTTTGAAAGCACAAAATGGCTACGCCATTTTGTGCTTTGGTATAATACATTGACATAGTTCTAAAGTTCAAAATTGCAGAGGAGTTCGAGGGTTCATCCAAAATTCTTGAATTGCTTGAACTACATGAGGATGAGTCCGCAGATCGGAGTGA
>JBJTVM010000035.1:0-2260 GCA_046081205.1 Pseudanabaena sp.
AGAGGCGGCGCGATGCGCCGCCTCTTTTTAGGCAATCTGCTACAAATAACTCTTGGTTCTACTCCTCAGAAACAGTTAAACTTTAAAGACAGCGTCGCTATATAAACCTAAATACTTCAGTCACATTTTGCCCTATGCCCAATCGTCTCGCCCAATCGCAAAGTCTCTATCTTCGTAAACACGCTGATAACCCGATCGATTGGTATCCTTGGGGCGATGAAGCTTTAGAAAAGGCGAGAAACGAAAACAAGCCGATCTTTCTATCAATTGGTTACTCCAGTTGTCATTGGTGTACGGTGATGGAGCATGAAGCTTTCTCAGATACGGTAATTGCTGACTATATGAACGATCGCTTTGTGGCGATTAAAGTGGATCGTGAAGAACGGCCAGATTTAGACAGCATCTATATGCAAGCCGTGCAGATCATGGGCGAAAGTGGCGGCTGGCCCCTGAATTTATTTCTTGCTCCCGATGATTTGGTTCCTTTTTATGGTGGGACATATTTCCCCATTGAGCCGCGCTATGGCAAACCAGGATTCTTACGAGTGCTACAATCAATTCTAGAAATCTATCAGGATCGCAATCAAGATATTCAAGATTATAAGGATCAGATAATTCGGAATCTGCACCAAGTCAATAAGATGATTCCCGTACCAATTATTAGTGATGAGGCATTAGCAAATGGAATTGCTAAATGCGCTGAAGTCGTCACTAATCGGGACTATGGCACTTGTTTCCCGATGATTCCCTATGCCAATTTTTTGCTTAGGGCTAGTCGCTTTGAAGACAACAGTACAGAACTCAAAGATAAAGCGCAACAGCGTGGTCTGGCTCTGGCTTTGGGTGGTATTTTCGATCATGTTGCGGGGGGATGGCATCGCTACACTGTCGATCATACTTGGACAGTCCCGCACTTTGAGAAGATGCTCTATGACAATGGCTTAATCATGGAATATCTGGCGAATCTTTGGTTGTCGGGCTTGCATGAGCCTGCGATCGCGCGTAGTTGTGAACTAACCGCCACATGGCTCCAGCGCGAAATGTTAGCCGAAGAAGGTTGCTTTTATGCTTCGCAGGATGCAGATAGTGAAGGTCGCGAAGGGAAGTTTTGGATATGGAGCTATGCTGAACTGAAAAAGGTTTTTAGTCCAGCGGAGCTTGATTTATTAACTCAAGAGTTCACGATTTCTCTTGCTGGCAACTTTGAAGAAGCCAATGTCTTGCAACGTAAACAGGTTGGGGAATTGTCTCCAGAGATAGAAGCTTGTTTAATCAGGCTATTTCGTCGTCGCTATGGAGAGCATTCGCGGCCTACGGATGCTTTTCCTGTAGCCCGCAGTCAAGATGACATTCGCGAAATTGATTGGGAGGGGCGCGTACCGCCTGTAACTGACACTAAGGCGATTACGGCTTGGAATGCTCTGATGATTTCAGGTTTAGCCAATGCCTATCGAGCATTTCAGCAGCCAATTTATAAACAACTTGCGGTGAAAGCGGCTAAGTTTATTTTAGAAAATCAATGGATTGAAGGCAGGTTGCAACGAATTAATTATGAAGGACAAGCAGCCGTAGCAGCGCAATCAGAAGACTATGCTTTATTAATTAAGGCGCTTCTCGATCTACATCAAGCGATTCCTGAAGAGGCGGATTTTTATCTACAACAGGCGATCGCTATCCAAGCTGAATTCGATCGCGATTTTTGGGATGCGCTGTCAGGTGGCTATTTCAATACTACGAGCGAGTGTAGTCAACATTTACTATTGCGGGAGCGCAATTATCAAGATAATGCTACGCCCTCACCCAATGGAGTGGCGATCGCTAATTTAGTACGGTTGGCAAGTGTGACCGAGAAATTAGAATATCTAGATCGCGCCGATCTAGCTCTTAAACGCTTTGGGCATGTGATTAGCAATAGTCCTGTAGCTTGTCCTAGTCTCTTGGTTGCCTTTGACTTGTTCCGCAATCATACGCTGGTTCGCACGAATCCCGATCACTATGCCTATCTCAATCGTCAATATTTACCCGTAGTCATGCTACGAGTTGATAAACATTTGCCCAATCCTGAAGCGATCGCCATGGTTTGTAAGGGTTTTGCTTGTCTAGAACCTGCGATGAGTGTAGAAATATGCGATCGCCAGTTATTACGAAGTACAACTAGGGTCAAATAAAAAAAGCGGCTCGTTGAGCCGCTTTTTTTTAGAAACAGATTGTCTAGATCCCCCCCAGCCCCCCTTAAAAAGGGGGGAGAATTAAATTCTTC
>JBJTVM010000036.1:0-6134 GCA_046081205.1 Pseudanabaena sp.
GTTTTGAATCGCAAATTGCTGTAAATGGTTAGACAAACTGACTTTAATTGACTTTCCCAACTAGCCAATATGTCATCATTTCACCTTTTCCTTTAACAGGAATCAAACCACGTTGCTCAAAATTAAACTGATCGCGTAACCGTAAATATATACTCTCGGTAACCTGAATAGACTTCGGTGTTCCCAAAGACTCCATCCGACTAGCGACGTTGACAGTATCTCCCCAAAGATCGTAGATAAATTTCTTCGTTCCAATTACACCAGCAATGACTGGTCCCGAATTAATACCAATTCGCATCGAAATTTGGATACCTTCCCGCGACTTAACTTGAGAGATTGATTTTTGCATATCGAGAGCCATACTAGCGATCGCCGCCGCGTGATCGGTTCTTGGCTCAGGCAATCCACCCACCACCATATAGGCATCACCAATAGTTTTGATCTTTTCAAGTTTGTATTGATCACACAAATTATCAAACATCGAAAAAATGCGGTTCAGCAACCCAACCAACTGTACTGGTGACATGTTGCTAGAAAGTTCAGTAAAGCCCACTATGTCAGCAAATAAAACTGATACTTCTTCAAATCCATCTGCCATTGAGGCTCGACTATGCTTGAGCTTTTTGGCAATCTTCTCAGGCAACATATTCAGCAATAACCGCTCAGATCGTTCTTGCTCTGCTCGCAGTTCTTGGAGTATACAGATGCGTTCTGTGACATCACGAAAATACCAAACCATTCCATAGAACTTACCATCAGGAGAATGCACCTGTCCCGAATAGCAATCAATTACACGGCGATCGGCAAGATAAATTTCTCGTTGAGTGTACTTTTCAGGGGAATCATAGGCATTTTCAAGAGCTTCAACTAGTCCATCAGGTAGTTGGAGATGATATTGCAAAAGGCTCAGCAATCCTCCGTACTCCACAGATTGAAGAACTGATTCAGGAATTTGCCACAACTCACAAAATCGATTGTTATAGCTAACAATCCGTCCTTGCTCATCTACTGCCAAAACTCCATCCACCGAGGCTTCACGCTGAGCTTTTAAAAGCGAGTTACTTCGCTTTAGAGCTTCTTCAAATTCTTTACGCTGGGTAATATTGGAGAATTCACGCGATCGTACCAATGAAATCGCTAGTTGTTGACAGAGTGATCTTAAAACTTGTAAGTACTCAGTTTGTAATAGTTTTTGACTAACTCGATCTTCTAAATAAATTGCACCCAATAATTCACCATCCTCACATAGGGGAATGCATAGTCCTGCTTGAGGAGAATGAGCTAACCAGTAGGGATCATCAGCAAAATTTGGATTAGGCTTGTCTTGATACCAAGTGGTTTCTGTGCGATTGTCAAGGGTATAACGCACCATTAAGATTGGCAAACTAGAAGCATCAGCACTAGCAAGAGTAAGACTCTGTTTGATTTCTGAGTTTGATGATCGCTTAGAGAGCATGGCAGCGATCACAAATTTTTGATCATCCGCTAAAATTACAACTCCCGATTGCGCTCCCGATAGTTCTAATAATGTTGAAAGGCTCAGATTAACTAACTTGTCAACATTTAACTCTCGCGAAATATCTTGTGTAGCTTGGAATGCAGCTACAAGGTTGACCTGTGACTGATTTGCTTCATTGGTTGCGTTCATCAATTTTATCCCCCGCATCTTGAGGGCAAAGAGTCGATCTGCAATCGTAATTGGAACAATGACATATATCAATCAGAGCCTGAAAAACTTGTTCAACCCTAACTCACATAATCAATTTGTAGCATCAGACATTTTACTGAACATCTACAGCTAACCTCAGCATGAATACATGCCTATTCATACTTTTAAGAGATATAGAAGAAGCTTTAAAAGTGGCGCGAAGCAGTACTTTTAAAGCTTCTTCTGGGCTTTAAGTCAGCGCAAAGTGCTGTATTTCAAGAAAAGTTAGGGGCTTGCGGTTTAATACCAAAGCACAAAATGGCTGCGCTATTTTGCGCTTTGGTATTAAATATGGTGGACTACTAGAAAGAGAAAGCTACTGGGCAGCTTTCTCTTTCTGTAACCCTAGCCAACTCTGGGCGCAGCAATTAGCAGAACCTTTTCCATTAGGGAAGGAAATAAGCGATTACACCACACAGCAGCATGACTTTGCCATCCGACAAGAATTTCAGGGGTTTCACTTTCTAGACCAGCGATTAATGCTTTAGCTACTTGCTTAGGAGTCATCAGTGCTACCCAGCGAAACCACTCCAAATCCTGTGCCATGTCCGTGTCCGTCAGCGATGGCAGTAAAGCGGTGACTTTAATGTTGTAAGCTGATAACTCGCCACGCAGAGCTTGAGTGAAACCTAAGATTGCAAACTTCGTTGCGGAATAAGTTGCCATCGTCGGCGCGGCAACTTTGCCCATCAAACTTGAAACGTTTACAATTCTGCCATTGCGTTGGACTGCCATCCGTCTTGCCACCATCCTTGTAATCGCATACATACCTAATAGGTTAACTTCGATTTCGGATTGCACATCCTGTAGGCGCGATCGCAAAAATGAGGCTTGATGCGCCACACCTGCACAGTTCACCAAAATGTCAATTGGACCACAATCACGCCATACTTGCGCGATCGCAATATTCACTTCGATTGTTTGCGATAGATCTAGAGGTAAACTCACCGCTTCGATGCCTAAAGCTTCCACTTCTAAAACAACGGAATTTAAGAGTTCAAGATCGCGGGCTACGAGAATTAGACATTTCGCACCCTGTTGAGCTAACTCCAAAGCGATCGCTCGACCAATACCCCTCGAAGCTCCAGTAATTAGAGCCGTTTTTCCACGAACATTCATAAAACCTCCAATATTGAGGTCTCACTAGTTTTACTAATTAATATTGATGCAAGTTTGTTAGCCTATGCCGCTAACTAAACTACACACAAAGTAAATTTTGTGAGACAGGAAATAATCTCTTTGTCAACAACTAGCGACTAAACTTTTATATTCGTTGAGTTTTAAAAGTTTTGGTTTAGACACGTTGCTCACAAAGAGTAAACAGCCAATGATTAATCTTTGCAGCTCATTTCTAGTTCTGTCATTTTGTTACCTCCTTAAGGAAACATCGCCTATGTCGTAATAAAGGAAAATTGATACAGACTTTTAACGTGCTTCAAACCTTACATCTGTTTTTACAATATGTAAAGTATTGTAAAATACATTTTTAGTTCACCTTTACTATATTGCTAATGACTAAACCAAAGTGAGTAATTCTTACTCTGTCTACTTTACAAGTTATGATTTACTCTAAATTTAATAGGCAATCGCTTCAAATCAAGAATAAAAAATAATCCTAAAGAGTTATTTCTAAAGATATAAAAATAGAAATCTCAGATTTAAACTTATACTACGCTCATTTTTTATACTCTTACAAACTATCTGCCGAAGGCAAAACAACCGTAAACTTTGTCCCCATATTCACTTCGCTTTCCACAGCTATTTTTCCAGAATGAGCTTCCACAGCTTGCTTTACTATATATAGACCCATACCTAAGCCCTTAACATTACCAACATTTTCTGCTCTTAAAAATGGTAAGAATAGATTGTTTAAATATTCTTTAGGTATGCCAATACCATGATCGCAAATACTTAGAAATAATTGTTTTGTCCTGCATACTACTTCCACATCAATAGTACCTCCTTCATAGGAGTATTTAATAGCATTAGAAATTAAATTCATAAATATGTGCCATAGAAGTTTTTTGTCAACTCTTAGTTTTTGACATTGACCTTGACTATAAAACTTGATTCGGCACTTTTTTGCACTATCTTCTGTTTGGAAACTATCAACTAGTTGTTGACAGTATGTTATAGCATCTACATTCTCAGGATTAAATGGAAATTTTCCTGATTCAGAACAAGAAATAAACTTAACTTCTTCAAGTAACCAATTAATATCTTTAATTGCTGATTGAATAGAAGCAAGATTTTTAGCTCTACTTTCTTTAGTTAATTGCTCTTCAAAGTTTTGTAATTTCCAAATCAATAATCTAATTACTGACATAGGTGTTGAAAATTCATGGGATGCCATAGCAAGTAACCGTGACTTTAAAATGTGCAGTTCCTTTTCTTTGTCCAGAGCTTCTTGCAATATTTTTTCTTCTTTATGTTTCTTTAAAGCCAGCATAATTGCAACATTCACTTCCGCATATCTCAATGGTTTAGTGAGATACCCATAGGGAGAAGTAGCGATCGCTAGTTCTAAAGTCTCAGGATCACTAAAAGCAGTTAGGTAAATTACAGGAATAGGTGCTATTTTATGAATCTCATTGGTCGCAGTGATCCCACTATCTGTACCTCTCAATTTAATATCCATCAAAATAATATCTGGCAACTTATGGTGAATACTCTGACGAATTAATGAGATAGCACTATCACTACTATCAACGATCGCTAAAACTTTATAGCCTAAATCTGATAGAACATCTGAGAGCGCATTTGCTGTAACCAGTTCATCATCTACAATCAGGACATCAGCGATCATATTAGTTTTCACTGTCATGGTGTTCACTTTATCAGTCTCTAATTGCTATTGATTGCAAGTAGCTCAAAGAGTAACTTACAGTTTAATTATAAGATTAATATATAAAATTTAAGAAACAAAGATGTTGTCTTGCTACCCGAAATGAGACAGCAAAACTATCTCATTTCAGGTAGCAAGACTTAATTATGAAAACGATTTTTAAAGATATCGCCATTTTTGTTAGGACAAAAAAACAAATAGAGTGGCGCAAAGTGCCGTCTCTTTTGATTTGTCCCGATATAGGTTATGGCTATATGATAAGTACTGCTGCATTTTAGGATTTTATGTTGCTCAACTGTCTTAAAGCGATATAATAGTAGATCCTTGCTTCTAAAACTAAATTGATAGAAGCCAAATTCTGACCGTAAGGAAAAATTAAATGACTGTTAAGCGTTTGTACGAAACTATGTATATCCTGCGTCCTGATCTTCCCGATCAGGAGGCTGATGCCGCGATCGCCAAATATCAAGATTTCTTAGTACAACAAGAATCTGAAGACATCACGATTCAACATCGTGGTAGAAGGAGATTAGCCTACGACATTAAAGGACATCGTGAAGGAATTTACATCCAAGTAAATTACACGGCAACCCCCAAAACCATTGAGAGCCTGGAAAAATCTATGCGTCTGGCTGATGATGTAATTCGTTATATGACGATCAAACTTGAGCCAAAAGCTGTTGATTCAGAAGATGCTGAAGCAATCATTCCTGATGCTGAAGAGCCAGTAGCGGTTACTTCTGCTGATGCTGAATAAAAATTAAAAGCATAATCCAGACTTAGTTTTGCCAATAAAAAAGCCTCGACTGGTCGAGGCTTTTCTATTGGCAAAATCTTACAATAATGTGAATTTGATATAGCTATTTGCGGCGTGCGAAGCAAGCTGCAAATAGCAAGAAACGGTAAGAATCGTTAAGTAATCCTTACAGTTTTTTGCTTTCAAAACCCTTACAGAGTTTGGTTTTTAATTCACAGAAATGTATCCACACTTCTGTGAATTAGTATTAAAAGATTATATGATGCCCCAGAAGTGTAATACACCTTGACCGCTAATTAACTCAATCGCTATTGCAGATACAAAACCGATCATTGCTAAGCGTCCATTCCAGTTTTCAGCACCAGAAGTAAAACCCCAATTCCATACGTTACGGCTTTCGTCAGACATAATCGAGCTACCTTTGTAATTAGTTAACTTATGTTTAGTAATGTAACAGATTGTTTAGGCTTTTACAATCCCTCCTTATATTTTCTGTCTTTAGGCAGACAAACTTGATATTCGTAAAGACAGGCTTTATCAAAAAAACAAAAAGAAGAGATGGTGCTTTGCACCATCTCTTCTTTTTGTTTTTTTGTTCAGCAGCAATCCTAAATGGGCTGAGGAAGTGACACCCCTTTGGAGTACGCTTCCTCAACTCTCAAAAATCCACAAATGATTTGGGACTTCTATATGCTGAAATATATATCTAATACCAATTCACAGAAGTGTGGCTACACTTCTGCGAATTAAAAAACAAACCCTGTAAGGGTTTTGAAAGCACAAAATGGTAAGAATCGCTAAACGATTCTTACCATTTTTCGTCA
>JBJTVM010000037.1:0-1573 GCA_046081205.1 Pseudanabaena sp.
AATTTTTCACGAATAGCGCGAACGAGTGTGCCTTTCTTCAGTGCCATAATGTTTAATGCAACAAATTATTAAGGATTTATAACTGCTAGTAGGTATTGTATAGCAAACCGATATGTTGTTTGCAGCGCCGTAGGCGCTGCAAACAACATATCGGTTTGCTATACAATACCTACTAGCAGTTATAAATCCTTAATAATTTGTTGCATTAAACACTATGGCACTGAAGAAAGGCACACTCGTTCGCGCTATTCGTGAAAAATTAGAAAATAGCCCTGAGGCAATGGCAAATGATACTCGCTGGTCTTCTTACCTATTTGAAACATGGGGCGAAGTATTGGAGTTTCGCGGTGATTATGTCCAAATTAAATTTGGTAAAGTGCCAACCCCTGTAATTTGGCTACACAAGGATCAACTAGAAGAGCAAGCTGCTTAGTCACTTACAGCGTTTTGCGCTCAAACATACAGCGCTTCGCGCTCAAACCCAAACCAAGAAAAATTTTGAAAGTGTTGCAAAGCAACACTTTCAAAATTTTTCTTGCGGTTCGTTTGATCAGTAACTGCTGTAAGGGATCGTTTTAGCATAAAGATTTTTTCAAGCGTCGCTGCGCGACGCTTGAAAAAATCTTTATGGTTTTTAATTTAGCGTAAAGCGCTTTAACAAACATGACAATTATTTTGACTAATGACGATGGCATTGATGCTGAAGGGATTTGGTCTTTGCAGCAAGCTACAGAACTAGTATTCGGGACTAAAGGGGCGATCGCTGCACCAATTCGCGAATATTCAGGATGTGGACATCAAGTCACTACCCATGCACCGATCGCAATTTCTCAGCGTGATGAACATACCTATGCGATCGACGGCTCTCCTGCGGACTGTGTAAGGGTGGCGATCGCGCATTTGTACAGCGATGTGAAACTGGTGCTATCGGGCATTAATCATGGCGGCAATATGGGCGTGGATGTCTATATGTCGGGAACAGTGGCGGCGGTGCGCGAGGCAGCTTTTCATAATATTCCTGCGATCGCAATTTCCCATTATCGCGATCGGCGCAGAGAGTTTGACTGGAATTGGGCAGCCGAGACTTCTGCTAGGGTGATTAAGCAACTGTTAGAAATACAACTTCCACCGCAGTCCTATTGGAATGTGAATTTACCGCATTTAGAAGTTGAAGATCTGGGCAAGAGTCCTGAGATTATATTTTGCGAAAAGTCGAGTCAGCCATTGCCATTGGGGTTTAAAGTCGATGGCGATCGCGTAACCTATGCAGGGCTTTACAATCTTCGCGATCGCGCTCCCAATACTGATGTCGATGTCTGCTTCTCTGGCAAAATTTCTGTCACCCAAATGGGTGTTTAGCGAAATAGCGATCGTTAAATAATATTCTGAAAAGCTTGATAAGAAATTATTTCTACTCCATGAAATGGATTTAAGATCAATAAATCAGCATCGCCTGTAACTAGATAATTTGCATGACCAGAAACAGCTAAATCTAGTAGAAAGTTATCCTTTGGGCACTGGTCATCTAAAACGTGATCGACGTATTTCCGCCTTTTTTATCGGCTTGAAATGG
>JBJTVM010000038.1:0-2577 GCA_046081205.1 Pseudanabaena sp.
GCGCGGCGCAAATGGCGAAAAATGGTAAGAATCGCTTAGCGATTCTTACCATTTTTCACTTTCGTCGAACTGACGTTTATTTAAATAACTGTTTAGAAAAACTGTGAAATTAAAGAGTATGAAGGGTATTAATTATCGTGAACTAGAAAAAATATTAAAAGTAAAAGAATTAGAGCAACTACTAAAAGCCAATGAATGGGTTAAGGCCGACCAACTAACGGCTAAGCTCATGTGTCAAGTTACAAAGCGAGAAAAAGAAGGTTGGCTAAGTACAGAACATATTGATGCTTTACCTTGCGAAGATCTACTAATGCTTGATCAACTATGGGTTGATAACAGTAATAACAAGTTTGGCTTTAGTGTCCAGAAAAAATTGTTGCTAGAATGTGGGGGTGAAGTGGAGAAATACACTTCTACATCATGGAAAAAATTTGCGGCTGAAGTTGGTTGGTATCATCCTCAAAATGATGACTGGAGGACATATCCAGAGTTTATGAATGACACACAAAATGCTCAAAATATTTCCCTAGCCAGTCTCCCATATGCATATATATGTATCGATCATTTGATGGGTGGGATTGGGATGATGATGTTTTCTTCTCTTGTTCAGAAACTTGTGAAGTGCAACCTCTAAAAACAAGAAGATGAGTTGTTGAGCAAAGCGCTATAACTCATCTTCTTGTTTTTGGTTTGGTTTGTACTAGCTAACTGTTTTTTGTCTATAAGACAAAACTTGAGCTGATGTGAATTTTCCTGACTTAGAAATTCATTTCTACAGCTTGGACTTTTTCGACTTGTTTCTTCTTCAGTACCAACAAAATTTGGGTAACGATGACAGAGGCAAAGAATGCTAGCAACCACTGAATGCGGCGAGGATCTTGAAGGACGATTTCACCATCATGCTGACCAAAACCGCCAACATTAGGATTTGTGGTTAGAGGAGAACCAACTTTCACATCACTACCAGGTTCTACAACTAGTTCAGCACCAGCAGGAACCTTCTCAACAGCAATACTGCCATCTGTAGTTTGAACCGAAATTTCATAACCACCGTAGATACCTTCATCTTCATTTGGTGTGATTGGGCTAATTTGAGTAACTAGACCAGAAACTGAAGACGTATATTCGTTGTTATTGCTCTTTTCGCCAGTGGGATAAACTTGACCACGACCACGGTTGCCGCCAGCATGGACAGCATATTTCAGGAAGTGAATATTCTTGTCTTTAGCAGGATCAGGCGCAAGAACAGGGAAAACAATTTCTGAATAATCATCACCAGATACTGGGCCAACTAAGACAATATTTTCTTGAGTATCGCTGTAGGGCTGGTAGTAGGTATCCTTAGTTTTTTCCTTTAGTTCTTCAGATAAGCGTTCTTCAGGAGCAATTTTAAATCCTTCAGGCAATACTAAAACTGCACCAACATTCAAACCTGTTTTGCTGCCATCAGCGCTCACCTGTTGTTTGGTGTGGTCATAGGGAAGTTTAACAACGGCTTCAAATACAGAGTCGGGTAGCACTGCTTGAGGCAATTCTAACTCGATACCCTTTTGAGCGAGGTGGCAGTTAGCGCAGACGATGCGACCTGTAGCTTCGCGAGGATTTTTATAGGCTTCTTGAGCAAAATAAGGATAGGCAAAAGCAGAGGGCGCATTAAGCCCAAAAAGTAAAGTTAAACTTGCGAGGACACATAGACTGACACCCACAATCAAACGTTTGGCACGGAACAAAGCTTTTTTCATGTATAAGTTCAAATGTAATTAAAATACCAATTTCGATAAGTCAAGGATAGGCTGTGCTCCTCGCCATCTATCCTTAACCCTTTATTTTAAGCCCACCAAGGTGCTTCATTAGTGCGGAAGTCAGTTTCTGTCCATGTACTAAATTGCACCACATCATCACTCACTGTGGCATGGGCAAGCGCAAGTGACAATGGCGCAGGTCCACGTACAACTTTACCTTCAGCGTTGTACTGAGAGCCGTGACAAGGACACATAAATTTGTTTTCGGCAACGTTCCAAGGTACGACACAACCAAGGTGAGTACAAACTGCATTTAGTCCGTAGGATGCGATTTCTTTGTTGTCAGTAACAACAATATAGGTTGGGTCGCCTTTGAGTCCTTGAGCAAGTACGCGATCGCCTGCTTGATGATCTGCCAAGAATTTTGAAGCAATCACATCGTTACCCAATGCGTCCTTAGCAGCAACGCCACCGCCAGTTCCTCCGCGAGAAGGTGGTACAAAATAGGCAAGGAAAGGACCGGCGGCTCCGAGGGTGGTTACGGCCGCAGACCCCCCTAAAATTAAGTTCATAAATTGACGACGACCCATGCTAGGGACATCGGCGGATGCAGAAGCTTGACTCATAAATTTGACTAAGGATTTGGCTGAGAAATATTACGTTTTATATATCACTTCCTACCATGATATCGACAATCTTAGGACTTCTCTCTAGTTGTTTTGCAACGAAATGTTAAGCGTCATAATTTTTGGGAATATTATTAAGCTTAACGGCAGTTATAGTTACATTCAGTCATGTTAGGCAGCAATTCTCATTATAAAAATCGGTTTTTTGA
>JBJTVM010000039.1:0-10089 GCA_046081205.1 Pseudanabaena sp.
TTATAGATACGTGAGGCGTTTTGGGTCATTTGTCCTATGCTCCTTTTTCTTCAAAAAACAGCATACGCCTCTTTTTTACTCAAATTCAATCTCTGTATACTTTCTCGCTACTTCTCTTACCTCTTTTGTCAGTCAATCAGACTGATAACTCATGGAAGTTACGCTATCCCGCTGATCCACTTGCCAAGCAATTATTATTTATTCGCAAGCTTTTGCCTGACTTTCTTTTCACTAAAATTGTCCGCCAGAGTACAAATGTCTAATAACAAAGAGAGTAAAGGCGGCGCTTCGCGCTGCCTTTACTAATAACTGATGTTACGTAGAACAAAGATCATCCTAATGTTTCTATGTCATCTTAAAAGAGGATTTGGAGACCAAATCCCTACATATTTGTAAAAGTAGGGGCTTGGTCTCCAAGCCCAAATCTCAGCCTTCCACGTAACATCAGTAATAAAAAAGAGAGAAGGCCTTGCCTTCTCTCTTTTTTAACGTTGTTTAGTTTGTGTCGGTTTAACAGGCTTCAGAGGGATATTATTTGCCTCAAGCCAGTCTTTGCCTACCCGAACCGTAATATCTGATTCAATATCACCCGTTGATTCGATTAAAACTTCGCCAATTCCTAAAGAATCACGTAACTTTTCGGCACTTGCCTTGTCTCCATTCTGAGCAATAATTTGGGTCTTCGCAAGGGGTTTAGACCAGCGATCGCTTGCAGGAAATACTTGAGCATATCCAGCCTTAGACAAAACAATTGTGGCTTTTTTAGAGCCATCAGGCTGAGCCATACTATCTTGGATCGCCACTCTCAAAGTTTGAGGGGTATCATCTTCGAGACTTGTATCAGCTCTTTTGATCACTCCAAAGCTTTGGCTCATGATGCTAGCAAGCCGACGATTATCTAAAATCCAGTAGCTCAGATTATCAAACTCCCCTGGATTACTAAACCGTCCAGGAGCCATATGCATCTGGATGCTTTTACGATCAATCTTTGATGTATAGCCAGCGAGAGCAAGGAATTCTTCAACGGAGAGGTTAGTATCGATATTTTCCTTAACAATAGTCAGTACTTCGGGAAGCTTGGCGATCACTTCAGGCTTAAGCTTTTGATCAATAAAAGCACGGAAAAATGCTTGCTGACGTTGTACACGACCTATATCGCCAAGATCGTCATGACGGAATCGCATATATTGAATTGACTTGTTACCGTCGAGTTTCTGTTGTCCTGCATTGAGATTAATGTATAGACGTTGGCTATCATCTTGATACTTCATCTTTTTGGGGACGTAGACCTCAACACCCCCCAGCGCATCGACCAGCTTACCAAACCCATTAACATTAAAACGAATATAGCGATCAATGGGAACATCTCCCAGTACTTGGCTAACTGTTTGAGCGGATAGAGCCACGCCGCCAGCATAGTTAGCAAAATTGATCTTAGTTCTGCCAACCCCTTGAATATCAACTCTGCTATCACGAGGAATTGAAAGAACAGAAACTTTTTGATTAACGGGGTCAAAACGGATCAGCAACATTGCGTCACTCAGACCGTTGAGGTTATCTTCGACCTCAGCGAAGTGTTTACCTTTGGGCTTAGGTTGAGCACCAGGTAAATCAGATGTAAGTACAATCGTCCCTAATACCAAAATATTCACAGGACGAGTCAGCGTTGGCACACCCGCGATCGCGGAAGTCATGCCATCGGAGTTACGGTTAAATACGGCAGCTTCGTCAGCTGATAATTGCCGTTGCTGAAAAGGTCTACTACTTAACACATATGCTAATCCAGCACCTAGCCCCCCTGACAACAGCGCTACAAACAACACTATAAAAAGTGTCCATTTATGCTTAAATGAAGCCGTTTTGGGATTAGACGACTTATTAGACAAACTTGACTTACCTAAATTGATGGGATTTGTTGCCACAGGTAGGGAATACTCCTCACGACTGAACGTTTGCTTCAGCGATCGCCCACCCATGAGCAAAGATGGGACTCAACACGTTGATTAAAACTTACTCAAGAAACTTGCACAGGGTTCTTAAGCCTTTTAGACTAATTTGCGTTTAGACTAATTTGCATTTAACTTTAGCACTGTATCTTAACTTATCGTTACAAACTGCTAAACATCATACAAGAGTAGGGGAAAGTCTAGTTATAGCCTTTTTCAAGCAAGCGAGGTACAAAGCCGTACTTCACCAAGCTGATAAACGCTATATACAAATTGTTTGGATGGATGATACTACATATCACAAAAGAAATCGTGTCGCAAGAAGAATTTCAGAAATAAGTACTAGAATCGCTTGCCGAGTTAAAAACTTAGATAGTTGAGGCGCGATCGTCTAGGTTAACGCCATTCGCCATTTGCGGCGTGCGAAGCACGTCGCAAATGGCTATATCGAACTCACGTTAAGCTAGTATCGACATGTTGTTAGCAAGATTTTTGCAAGATCTACAAGATCTATTAAGTTGCTCATGGAAGTTAGATTTAGAGAATGCGATTGGTTTGACCTATGGATTTGGATCAAGTTTAGTGAAATTCCATCTCAGCAAGAAAAACAAATGTTAGACGAAGTATTTAACTCTTGGTTTTTGCTGGGTAAGTTAGGTGGTTTCAATGCTTGTAATATGCAGGTGTTGGAATCTGGCGTGGATATCAGCTATTTTGACTATGACAACCAAGCCGCTGATGATGAAATGATGTCAGTTATGCATAATATGGCAGACCTAGAGTATGAAAACGAATGGGCGCGGTGTTGGGTTGACTTAGGCACAGCCGATGCGATCGCGATCGATACCTTAGTAAATGCCTTGCGCCAGTTTGATAAAGAATATGTAGTGATTGAAGAAGTAATTATTGGCGGACAAAACTCTGACTGGTTGGTTGAGCCTAAGAACCTAGATGTTGAAGATTATGATCGTTAAAATGTTAGAGACATGCAAAGCATATCTCTAACCAAAAACTTTAGAGGAAAACTAAAATGCGCGTTTTACATACAATGGTTCGAGTTGGCGATCTAGAGCGATCGCTTGACTTTTATAGCAACGTCCTCGGCATGAAGATCTTGCGCCGCAAAGACTATCCTAATGGGCGCTTTACCCTCGCTTTCGTGGGTTATGGCGATGAATCAAGCAACGCTGTCATCGAGTTAACCCATAACTGGGATACCAACGCCTATGACATTGGTTCTGGCTATGGTCATATTGCTTTGGGCATGGAAAACATCTATGCCGCCTGTGAAGCCATTCGCGAGAAAGGCGGTAAAATCACCCGTGAGCCAGGACCGATGAAGCACGGCACAACGGAAATAGCCTTCGTCGAAGATCCTGACGGTTACAAAATTGAATTAATTCAACTCAAATAAGTTCAATTGGCACTTTCCCAATCGAACTTATTTGAGATATAACTTATTTGAGATTGAGAGATAAATTGTTATAAGCTGTAAAGCTGCACACCAGTATCCTAGTCATGCGTAGACCCCGATATACAACTTCTTGGCAATCCAAGCGCAAGTCTTGGTTGCGAAATACCTTACTTTTGATCCTAATTGGATTGCCACTGCTATTGATTTTGGCGGAACTAATTGCGCGAGGAGCAGTTTTAGCAACAGGTAGTACCAACCAACTGAACCCCAATAAAACTGTGGCGATCGCCCAGTCCTACGCCTTTAAGTTGCAGGACTCCAATGGCAATAACTACCCTGGATTGCCAGATGCAGGACAAATACATATCAAACGTAGTCCTCTGTTGGGTTATGAGTTGCTGCCCAGTCAAAGTAGTGATTATTGGCAAATCAATGATCAGGGCTTCCGCCAAGATTCATCAGTACCTATTAGCAAACCTGCTAACGAAATCCGCGTATTTTTAGTTGGTGGTTCTACCGCATTTACCAACATGGCGGAAAAGAACCAAAAAGCTTTGGCTTTTAAAATTGAGAAATTGCTTAATGATCGCGTCCGTGCTCAAAATAGCAATCCCGAAAAGTTTAAGCCCAAAGAAATTCCCTTCTTTGCCGATCAAATTGAAGCAATGCAAACCTTGCCACCACGTATTCGTGATGGCAGCTATCGAGTAATTGCGGCGGCGGCTCCTGGCTATAGCTCTGGCAATGAATTAGCACTGCTATCCCATAAGGTGATGGCCTATAGTCCTAATGCGTTGCTGATCCTTGATGGCTACGAAGATTTGCGATCGCCTAGCAATCAGCCTGCTCGCGAAATCGGGAACGTTGAGCAAATGTTACGAGATCCACTCGCTCAATATCGTCAACACCAAACCCAACAATTTAATAATTGGCTAAATTCTCTATATTTAGTCAAAGCATGGCAAAAATGGGTAGTCCCAGCCGATATCACCACATTTAGCTCTGAATATCAAGTTTTTAATGCTGAGCAACTAAGCAAAGATCCTAAAGAAACTCAAAAAAGGGTCGAACGCTATCTTTACAATACTCAGCAAATGACAAGGCTCGCTAGCAGTATTCCTGCCTTGATCATTCTTCAGCCAGAAATCACTAGCAAGCAAAAGTCCTTAACTAAGGAAGAAGAAGGCATCCTGAAATCTCTAGGCAAAGAGTATAGCGATCGCATCACGAATGCTTACAAAGTCGCTGAACAGGCTCTGAGCAATAGTCCTCTCAAGGCTAAATTTGTCAATTTCTATCAGCTATTTCAAAACACAACCCAACAAGCCTTCATCGATCCGATCCATCTCACTGAAGCTGCTAATGATTTGCTAGCCCAGAAATTGTATGACAGTACTGAGCAATTGTTCTTAGTGCAGCCTTCCCCAAATGCGCTGAATGGAGATGTTGAGCCTCAACCAATACCATCTCAGCCTGTTGTGCCTCAGCCTGTGACACCGATTACCCCATCTGTGGCTCCTACACCCACTAACTAGAGAGTGGCATCTCGAAACATGGCTACCCAAAACACCAAAAAGAAGCGAGTTGCAGCGCAGCTCGCTTCTTTTTGGTGTTTGATTTGATCTAATACCAATTCACAGAAGTGTGGCGACACTTCTGTGAATTCAAAAACAAACCCTGTAAGGGTTTTGAAAGCACAAAAAGGCGTAGCCTTTTTGTGCTTTCAAAACCCTTATAGGGTTTGTTTTTTAATTCACAGAAGTGTCGCCACACTTCTGTGAATTGTTATAAATCTAAACAAATGAAGCTGAATTGCCCCATTCCCCTGTAAATACGAAACTGGATAGCGGATGACGAGCGCGAGGAGCATTTTCTCGTTCTTGTAACTCCGGCGGTAAGTTGCTAGCTTCTCCTGCATACCCGATCGCGATCGCGGCTACAGGTTTTGCTGTTTCAGGAATATTAAAGGTAGCGATCGCCTTAGCAGCATCAAAACCACCCATTTGATGCGCTACTAAATCTAATGCAGTTGCCTGCAACACCAAAGTTGCGGCTGCTTGACCTGCATCGTATTCACCCCAAGCATTAGGTTTGCCATTATGTTTAAAGTTCTTTTGGGCAATGACTAGCCCTAATACGGGGGCAACTTGCGCCCAGACGACGTTGGCACGCACTAAGCAATCAAGTAGTTTTTGATAATTTACGGTGTCGTCTTTAGTTGCGACGATAAATGTCCAAGGTTGGTCATTAAAACAAGAAGAAGTCCATCTGGCTGCTTCAAACAACTGAGCTAGTTTTGCGGTTTCAACAGGTTTGCTATCAAAGGCGCGGGGACTCCACCGATGAGCAATCAAAGGATGAATTTCGTGATCGGTAATTGCAGGATTTTCCATATTAAATTAACAGTCCTCGACAAATTTTAAAGCCGTAGCAATTCATAATTATTTTATAGTCTCACATTGTCGATTCTCATTGTGAAACCAATTTTGATCATGAGAATTTCTGATAGCGCATTACAGCGCTTTGCGCTTAATTAAAACCCAGAAAGATTTTTGAAAGCGATGCAAAGCGCCGCTTTTAAAAATCTTTCTGTACTACTCAAAACCTCAATAAGCTGTACTTAGGTTCAAAGGGAGAGAAATTATGGCTAGCTCAAGTAAATTTAAAATTCTCGCTTGTGATGGTGGTGGTATTCGTGGACTGATCACGGCTGTGATCTTAGAGCGCTTAGAGCAGAAATTGGATAACTCTCTTAAAAATTATTTTGATTTGTTTGCAGGAACCTCTACAGGCAGTATTATCGCTTGTGCGATCGCCAAAGGAATGCCTGCTTCTGAACTTCGTCAATTTTATATAGACAAAGGTATTAAGATCTTTCCGAATATGGATCTCGGCTTTTGGTTGAATAGTCTGCTTGACAGAGCTAGAAAAGGAGATCCTTCACTTCCTCTTTTTTCTAGTGAAGGGCTAGAGTCTGTACTTCAAGACCCTACAATTTTTTCTCAATCTCTATTTGGTACATTACCTCCAACTCTGGTAGTTTCATACGACACATATAATCGCTCTGCTGTGGTCTTTAAGAGTATTCAACCTGAGTTTGCTAAGATTCCTATTTGGGAGGTTTGCCGATGTTCATCGGCTGCTCCAACAGCTTTTGCAGGTTACATTTTAAGCGATCCCAACTATATTACTAGTTTAGAAAATAATCCCACTCATTCAACCATCAAAAATCCTGTAAAAATTGAATTGCCACCTGATACCAGAGGAGTTCCTTTAATTGATGGTGGTGTGGTTGCCAATAATCCTACTCTTTGCGCGATCGCTGAATGTATCAAAATGGGAAGAAAGGGAGAGATCCCTGAACCTGTAAGTTTAGATAATATCCTCGTTGCATCATTTGGCACAGGACAATTGGAAAACAGAATTACCCCTGCTGAGACACAAACTTGGGGAGCCTTAGATTGGCTATGCATCACTAAAGGAATTCCTCTACTTGATGTTTTTTCTGACGGCTCTTCAGATTCGGTTGACTATATTGCTACGCAGCTGCTTAGTGGAGGATACGATCGCTATCAGCCGCTAGTTCCCAAAGAAAAAAAGATTTCTACTTTTCAAGCTAGCCCCCTAAATTTAGCCAATCTTGTAGATGTGGCTAATGAGTTTCTCGATCAATCAGACGGTGATGCACAACTAGAGAAGCTTGCTGCTGCCATTAGCGATTAATTCTGCGAAGAGCAGCGCTTTATCAAAGCAGAGAGACAAGGCTATATTTTACAGCTATGTATGTTTTGCTTTGGATATAAAACCCAAAATATGAGTTGCAGCGCTTCGTGCCACCACTCATATTTTGAATTTTGATCTGTCCTATCTATCTCTTGCGTTGCTATATGCTCTTGTTTGGTAACAGTACTAGCGATCGCTATATAATACTTTCAGCACAATTACCTAGGATTAATCTAAGCGCATGGATAATACGCTCGACACTCAAGCTATGCGGAGGGCTTTGCATAAGTCGCCTAATTATTTTCGTCAAGGCTTTGGACATGGAGAAGAAGCCGAATCAACCATGCGATCGCAATATCATAGCGACTTGATCCAAACTATTCGCGAGCATAACTATGTGTATACGCAAGGAGATGTGACGATTTACTTGGCAAAGTCCTTTGGCTTTTGTTGGGGTGTAGAGAGAGCTGTAGCGATGGCCTATGAAACGCGCACTCAGTTTCCTACAGAACGGATTTGGATTACTAATGAAATTATTCATAATCCTTCTGTAAATGCTAAGCTCAAGGAAATGGAAGTTCAGTTTGTACCTGTAAATAGTGATGGGAATAAAGATTTCTCAGGCGTAGGTCAGGGCGATGTGGTAATTTTGCCAGCTTTTGGCGCTAGTGTGCAGGAAACTCAATTACTAGACAAGCTTGGCAGTAAAATTGTTGATACAACCTGTCCTTGGGTATCGAAGGTTTGGAATCGCGTCGAGAAGCACAAAAAAGCTGACTTTACTTCTATCGTGCATGGTAAATACAATCACGAAGAAACGATCGCCACAAGTTCCTATGCCAAGCGTTATCTGGTAGTACTGAATATGCAAGAAGCCGAATATGTGGCTAATTACATGCTCAATGGTGGCAATCGTCAAGAATTTCTCACCAAGTTCAGTAAAGCCATTTCAGAAGGATTTGATCCCGATCGCGATCTTGAAAGAGTCGGTGTGGCTAATCAAACCACGATGCTTAAGGGTGAAACTGAAGCGATCGGCAAGTTGTTTGAAAAAACAATGATGCAAAAGTATGGTGTGGAACATGTTAATGAGCATTTTCTCGCTTTCAATACAATTTGCGATGCCACTCAAGAACGTCAAGATGCCATGTTTGAGATTGTGGAAGAGGATCTCGATCTGATGATCGTGATCGGTGGTTATAATTCCTCGAATACTACGCATTTACAGGAAATTGCGATCGAGCGTAATCTTCCTTCCTATCACATTGACGATGTGCATCGGATTTTATCGGCGGAAGCGATCGAACATAAGCCTCTAGGTAAAGCGATCGAGCAGACTACCAATTGGCTCCCCACGGGCAAAATCAAGGTCGGCGTAACTTCTGGCGCATCCACCCCCGATCGCGTTGTTGAAGATGTCATTAACAGGATTTTCGCATTAAAAAATTAATATAACTTGAGTTCGATATAGCCATTTGCGGCGTGCTTCGCACACCGCAAATGGCGCAAAATGGTAAGAATCGCTTAATGATTCTTACCATTTTGTGCTTTCGTCGAACTGACGTTAACTTGATTGAAAAATTACGCACTTGCAATAAATTATGCACTTTCTCTGTAAATTATGTTAAACTAATTTCAGTGTTTCACCCTAGAGCCGAATGTGTAGTATACAGACTGTCTTAAGTTACTTCGGTATTCTGGAGTAGTGAAGTGCGTTTTCGCTTTAAAGATAAAAAACTTGAAGCTCTCTATACCGAAGAGAAAAATGCCCATAAATACCCGAATGTAGTTGATGACTTCTTTGAGGTCATGGCAATAATTGCTGCTGCTCTTAGTGAAAAAGATCTCTATGCTAATAAGGGACTGCGTTTTGAAAAGCTAGTCGGGCAACGAGGCAAACAAGGACAGCGATCGCTACGTCTGAATAAACAGTGGCGATTAATTGTCACATTAGAAGATGATGAAGAAGGTTTTGACATTCAGATTCTTGGTATTGAAGACTATCACTGATTTTGGACATTGAATTAAAAGTAGTGGAGAGGTAACTATGAGTCAATCATTAGCACCTGCAAGGGTTCCCACCCCAGGACGTATTTTGAGTCGTGAGTTAGAAGCTCGTGGGTGGACACAAAAAGATTTGGCAGATATTACGGGTCGTCCACCACAGACGATTAATGAAATCATTCAAGCTAAGAAGCAAATTACTCCTGAAACTGCTCTAGATTTTGCTGGAGCTTTTGGTACTTCTGCGGAGTTTTGGACAAATCTAGAAACGAATTATCGATTACATCTCGCAAGAAAGGAAAATCAATCCCAAAAGATTACGCGCAAAAGTCAAATTTATAATCTAGCTCCTATTGCAGAACTGACTAAGCGCGGCTGGATTCAACCAACTGATTCAGTGGAAGAGTTAGAAAGGCAAGTTTGCGATTTTTACGGTATTAGTTCTATTGATGAGACACCGAAGTTAACAATTAATTTTCGCTGTTCTCAAGAACGTAACCCTGAAGCGATCGCTCAATTAGCATGGGCAAAGCAAGTTGAGAATATTGCCAGACAGCAAAGGGTTGGGAAGTTCGATCTCGCGCAATTGAAAGCGGCAATTCCCACAATTTTGACGTTTGCGGAGAATGTGGAGGATGTAAAGCAAATTCCTGATTTGCTTTTATCATTGGGTGTTCATTTTGTGGTTGTGCCACATTTGAGTAAGACTTACTTGGATGGGGCGGCGTTTTATCTTGCTGAGCATCCAGTTGTGGCGTTGACCTTGAGATATGACCGAATTGATGCGTTTTGGTTTACGCTGATGCATGAGTTAGGGCATATTGTGGCGGGGCATCAAGGTAGCTATCTTGATGATTTGGGCAATCTTGATGTAAATGATGAGGAGTCTGAGGCTAATCAGTTGGCTGCTAATTGGCTAATCGATCCATTGGCTCTTCAGGAGTTTGTGGTTAAGCATAAGCCGACTTTTTCTCGGAAGGCGATCGAGGCGTTTGCTCGTAG